>JAGRBY010000030.1 GCA_020433835.1 Anaerolineae bacterium
TCATCAACGATGCCTGCGTTAAGCACGAAATCCCCTGGGTTTATACCGGGGCAGTTTCATCCTACGGGATGAGCCAAACGATTATTCCCGGCCAAACGGCCTGCCTCCGCTGCCTATCGCCCGATATGCCGCCACCCGGAACTGCCGCTACCTGTGATACGGCGGGGGTTGTTGGGCCGCTGGTGTCGGCTGTGGCCAGTATTAGCGCCACAGAGGCCATCAAACTGATTGTGGGGCAGGGCGAGCTTAATCACGGCATTATTCATTTTGATGTGTGGTATAACAGTTTTGAGCAGTTCGGCAGCGCCGGACCGCGCTTCGATTGCCCGGCTTGCCAACAGCATAAGTATGAATTTTTGAACCAAGAGATCGGGACGCAAACCATTAGCCTGTGTGGGCGTAACGCTATTCAAATTCGCCAGCCCGGCGTCACTATTCCGCTTGAACATCTTGCCAAGCAGTTGCACGATGTCAGTCAGATTACGGCCCAAAACGATTTTTTGCTGCGCTTTACAGTTGATGATGATTATGAACTAACCGTCTTTGCCGACGCGCGAGCCATTATTAAAGGCACTCAAGATGAGCAAACTGCGCGTGGCTTGTACGCGAAGTATGTAGGAATGTAGAAAGCACGTAGGATGTGGTATTCTTATATCTAACGTCCCACGGCCTACGTTTCACATCAATATAATATTTTTTAAATTTAGAAAGGATCACTGATGGATCTGGGCTTAAAAGACAAAGTTGCTCTGGTGGCAGCATCATCAAAAGGGTTGGGACGGGCAAGTGCCGAAGCGATGGCGCAGGAAGGGGCTAAGGTCACCATTTGCGCTCGTAATGAAGCAGAGTTGATGGCGGCTAGAGATGCAATCGCGTCCAACACGGGTGCGGAGGTTTTGGCCGTCAATGCTGATATGACGAATACTGAGGATATTACGAATGTGGTGCAGCAAACGGTTGAACATTTTGGCGGGCTGCATATCTTGGTCACCAATGCCGGTGGGCCACCGGCCGGTTACTTTTTAGACTTCGACGATGACCAATGGGAGAAGGCCTTCAACCTCTCAATGATGAGCGGCGTCCGGCTGATTCGAGCGGCATTGCCCCACATGCGACAGGCCGGCTGGGGTCGGATTATTAACATTACCAGTTTGTCAGTTAAAGAGCCAATTGACAATTTAGTGTTGTCAAATTCAATTCGAGCTTCGGTGCATGGGCTGGCGAAAACGCTCGCTTCACAATTGGGCAAAGATGGGATTACGGTTAATAACGTGATGCCCGGCTACACCCAAACCGATCGGGTCAATCAGCTTGTAGAAGTCAACGCTCAGAAAAGTGGTCGTAGTACGCAAGAAATATTGGAAGGATTGGCGGCTCCGATTCCTGTAGGTCGGGTTGGGCAGCCGGAAGAGTTTGGGGCGCTGGTGGCATTTCTGGCCTCAGAACGGGCCGGATATATTACCGGAGCTTCCATTCCGATTGATGGAGGGCTTATTAAAGCTGCATTCTAGTAAAAGTCGTGTAAGGAGAACATATGGAACCTGAAGAAATTTTTGTAAAAGAAATTCTACCGGATGATCTCAAAGATCGGCTTGACAATGGCGACGAGTTGATAGTGGTTGATATGC
Organism: Anaerolineae bacterium; assembly: GCA_020433835.1. The sequence goes on from JAGRBY010000030.1 coordinate 1,629, forward strand.
GCCAGGCCTGGGAATACAAAAACGGCCATATCCCCGGCGCAACCCACATGTTTGTGCAAGAGATGCCGCAGCGTATGAACGAGCTGCCGAAAGATGTTGATATTGTCTTTCAATGCTGGCACGGCAGCACCAGCCTCGATGCCTCGGCCTTTTTCATTGACAATGGCTGGGATGCCGACCGTATTTTTAGTTTAAACGGCGGTATAGGTGGCTGGGTGCAAACCCACGGGATGGATAGTTTGGAAAAAGCGTAGATGGAGACTGGAGACTGGAGATTAGAAGATTGACGCAGAGAAATCACCCAATCTCTAATCTCCAGTCATCTAATCTCCAGTCTCCCAATTTCTTAGGAAAGCATAACGTACTCTAGCTCTTTCAAGCGGCGGCGAAAGGCTTTTTCTTTGCTGCTGGGAATCACTAACGTACGATTGTTAATCGTATTGCACATTTTCCCCAAAACCGGATCTTCAAGTGCCATCTCCAGCAACTCGGCTGATTGAACTCTGATAAACAGCGCTTTGCTGCTTGTTTTGAACATCGCGCTGTTCTCTTGTAGTTTCGATAACCAAACCCACACATCGCTGGGCAGCGGGCCTTGATGGCGCTCTGTAAGAAAATCGGCAATTTGCTGCCAGGCGATTCCCTCTTCCATAGAGGTCAGCAACTGCTGCGTATCGAGTTGATACTGTCCCTTTTTAACCCGTACGGCGACCTGTTCTAAATGGTGCTGATCGTTCGGTGTTAACGCCTTAGGGTCAAGGAGTTTAACCTGCAAATCAGGCGAGATGGTAAACAGCGGAGGTGTCAGCGACCTGGAAGGCCGGTATTCGCCGGCTTGCCCCAACAAAAACGCGCCCAGCGGGTTAATGCGAAAATAGCGCAAACCGTCGTACTGACTAATGTACGCATCGCTTAAATAGCGAAAGTCCATGTTCAACAGCAGATTAGCCTCTTCAGGCGGAGTGAAGGCTAAATCGACCGCCCCAATTGAACCTAAGTATTCCCAGATAATATTATTGATATACAGCCCCTTGACCACTGTCCAGTACGTACTGCCGTGCAGCTCGCCATAATCTTTAGAGCCGATGTAGAGATTGCTGTAGTAACTGGTCTCTACGTCAAAATCGAAGTGCCAAATTTTGATGGCCCGGTAGAAATCCTGGATGTCAATCCACTCGTTGATGGGACACCACGATAGGGCCTCGATAACCGCTTCACGGCGTTTGGCAGGAGGCGTAAGCGATGTTTGTCGCGCCCCTACCCCTTTTAAGCCACCAATGCGATTTAACTCATCAAATGTACCTTCATGGGTCCAGGTTTCAAAGGCTTCAAGGAGCAGTTCCGGATCTTGATCGTGATAAAACTCCTGGCCGATTGAAGTGAGTTGTTCACGCCTGATCAAGTTGGCTCCTTGCGCAAAGCTGCTTAAGCCATTGGGCCGGATGGTATAATTGACCCGATATTTTTCGGGCAGCGTCAAAAAGTCGCCATCCATCAGATTGCCAAGGAGTTTGTCCACACTGCCTTTGGTAAGATTACCGGATGATGTCGAGGTGGCCAACTGGTTCTGTTCAACCATCCGCAGATAGGCCAGCAGATCGTGCCAGCCGCTCTGTTCGGTTTCAACGCACATTAAATCAACCTGGTGGCCGTAAGCTGTTTCCACCACAGCCGGAATATCGGCCACGCCTTGTATTTGGAATCTTTCCGGCGGGAGGGCCAGTTCTTCCAGCAGCGGTATCATATCGGTTGGCACTTGATTATTGTAGATAAACAGATCGAGCAGAATAGGCTCTACTTGCCAAAACCAGCGGCTTTTGGGTCGCTCCGGCAGCGAGCCATATTGAGCGATAAAGGCGCTGGCATCAAATTCGCCTCCATTGTGAACCGCCGAGGAAATTGCCTTTCTGGTTAACTCATCAAGCCAATTCCACAGTTTATCTACCTCAATGGGAGAGGTCAAGGTGGTGCAGAGGCAATCGATAAGATCTTGTTTACGCGTGCGGCCTCGGCAGAGATCAATCATCTTAACCAAAAGCTGCAAATCGCTTTTGTTGAGGGCGTTTAAAATTTCGGATAGTTTCATAATGTTTTTGGTTAGTTTGCTAGTTTGATAGATTGATGGTTTGATGGGTGGTTTGTTGGTGGCTGTGTAAGGTCTGTCCTACTGACCGCCGAATGATTCCTACCACTCAAAGAACGGTTCCCACCGCTGAAAAATGCCTCCTACCGTCAAAAAATGACTCCTACCACTAAAAAATGACTCCTACCATCTGAAAAGTCATTCCTACCGCTGAAAAATGACTCCTACCGCCACCGAATCATTCCTACCGTCGCCGAACGACCTTTTCCATCCGCCAAATCATTTCATATCGACAGCGAAGAAATTTCTATAACAACGCACACTTGTAATCAAAGACCAAGGCGATTTCTCCTCGCAAGCTTGTCGAAATGACATAAATATCGCTGACCTGTGTAAGTCCCCTAGTTATCACGTTGAAGAATCATCCTCTGTCGATGTGGGTTGGTCACCGAAAGCGGTTTTAAGGGCCGTTTCGGTAATGGCTTCATAGACAGGACCAAGGGTATCGAGTAGATCAGGCTCAAGAAAAGCCGGTTGGCCAAGGCGTTTGAGAATAGGCAGCGCGGTTTGAGGCGGTTTGATGGCCGTTTTGAAACGCGGCGGCTGGCTTGGTCCCCAAAAATTATCGATGGTCTCCGACAGCGGTATTACAATTTCTTCGATACTCGCCTCATCGCCGGCGGCATCGGCGTGGCGGCTACGTAAGGCGTCCAGAATTTGCTCCTGGGTGCGTCCGCGTAAGCGAAAGAGGAGGAAAGGGTCTTCATCAAACCGTTCACCTAAAATATAATGAACAGCGGCTACGTGTTTGCAGGGATTGGCCCAATCAGGGCAGGTACATTTTGTTGTTAATTCGGCGCTTGTCCCGGGAAATAAACTAACGCCAACATGTGTGAATACCTCTTCAATATCTTGCGGCATCTCGCCGGAGAGAAGCTGCGCGGTGAAGATAGCCTGATTGGACAGCGCGTCTATCACAGCGTCCCACTGCGTATCGGTTAATGGGGTAATATCAAGCGACACCTTGTAGGGCGTCGAGCGTGAACCTTGTACTTTGGCTTTAATGCCCGTCTTCTTCTCTTCGATGGACAGAATTTGGCCCTGACGTGCGTACCGTTTGCCTCGCCGCAACCGACCGGCATCGACCAATTGCTCCAGAGTATCGATCCAGCGCTTGGCCCACCAGTTTTTTACAAATTTCCCCTTCTTACTGCGGGCCTTAATCCCCTCATCCGTCTTGAGTGGCTGGCTGGGTTGGAAATATTCATAATAATCATAGCGACTCATCCGACTGCCTCCCGTCGCAAGGTGACCATATCGCGCAGTTCGTCGGTGGATAGCTCAGTGAGCCAATTTTCACCACCGCCAACTACGCTTTGGGCCAATGCTTTCTTACTCTCAATCATTTTATCGACCATCTCTTCCATGGTACCGATACAGACAAATTTGTGAACTTGGACGTTTTGTTTTTGGCCGATGCGAAAAGCCCGGTCGGTGGCCTGGTCTTCAACGGCCGGATTCCACCAGCGGTCGAAGTGAAAAACATGGTTAGCTCGCGTCAGGTTCAGACCTGTGCCGCCCGCCTTAATCGACAGAATAAAAATCGGCGGGCCATTGGGATCCTCTTGAAAACGTTGGATCATTCCCGCCCGTTTTTTGGCCGAGGTGCTGCCGTATAAAAATTGAGCCGGCACGCCCAAACTCTCCTGCAAATGACTCTTGAGAAAATGGCCCATTTCGGCAAATTGGGTAAAAATCAGCACCCGGTCATCCACCGAGACCGCCTCTTCGAGCATTTCGGCCAGTCGCTCCAGCTTGCCACTGCGCCCCGTTTCTTTACGAACATCCAGCGGGGTGCCGTTGCCAATTTGGTGCAAAAACTGAGCCGGATGGTTGCAAATCTGCTTGAGCTTCATCAGCATGCCCAGCACGATACCACGCCGTTTGATACCGTCTGACTCGGCTACTTCTTGCATGGCTGATTGCACTACTGACTCGTAAAGCGTCGCCTGTTCTTCACTGAGATTGCAGTAGACTTTCATCTCTTGTTTGTCGGGCAAATCCTGAATGACGGACGGGTCGGTTTTAACCCGACGTAGAATAAAAGGCGAAACCATTTTGCGCAGATTTTTGGTGGCTTTCTCGTCATTATAGCGCTCGATAGGAAGGGCAAAGCTTTTGCGAAACTTTTGTCGTGAGCCAAGATAGCTGGGGTTGAGAAACTGCATAATCGACCACAACTCCGACAGCCGGTTTTCAACCGGTGTGCCGGTCAGAGCCAGTCGAAACTCTGAGTCGAGTTGGCGGATGGCGCGAGTCTGTTTGGCATCGGGATTTTTGATGTTTTGGGCTTCATCTAAAATCACGCCAAACCAGTTAATCTTTTGAAGCATCTCGCTATCACGCCGGGCGAGCGCATAGCTGGTAAGCACCATATCGCAATTTTTGGCCTCGGCGCTAAAGGCATCGTCGCGCAAGCGGTCGCTGCCCTGGTGGGTCATAGCCGTCAATGTAGGGGCAAAACGCTCGATCTCTTTGGCCCAGTTCGCCACAACCGAGGTAGGGCAGATGAGTAACGTTGGGGCAGGTAATGCGCCGTCCTCTTCTTTTTTACGCAGCAGCATAGCAATGGTTTGGATGGTTTTGCCCAGGCCCATATCATCGGCCAGACAAGCGCCCATATGCCAGCGTCGAAAGAAATCGAGCCAGGAGTAGCCATAAAGTTGGTAGGGTCGCAGTTGAGCCTGGAGGCTGTCCGGTTGAGGGAGTTCTTCAAGCTTTTCGCTGCCGGTAAAGCGATCCATCCAGTCGTTGAGCCAGCCTTCGAACTCCACATTTTCGACAGGCAGGCCATCGATCGTTTCGTCGGTGCCCAGGCCGATGCGCATCGCTTCTTGCATGCTGACATCGGCTTCAAGATCCTGCTTCTTCCAAAATCTAATCGCGGCTTCGATTTGCTCGGGATCGAGCTGAACCCACTGACCGCGAATTTGAACCAGAGGCGATTTAAGGGAAACCAAGCCGTTAAATTCCTCCTGGGTGAGCGTGGTATCACCAAGCGACAGTTCCCACTTGTAACGAATTAGTTTTTCGAAGCCGACATCACTTTTGGGAATAGCATCATTGCCCTGGCTGGATCGGTTGGACGACATCTTCAAACGAACGCCCAACCGCGTACCGGGTTTGTTCCACCACGGTGGCACCAGCACCCCAAAACCACTGGCTTCCAACAACGGCGCACTCTCACGCAGAAAATCGAACGATTCCTGCGTCGAGAGCGACAGCTTTGTAGGCTGAGAAGTTTTCAATCCCTCGGTGAGTGGCGGAAACAATCGCGCAGCGAAGCCCAGGCCGGTCAATAACTTTTCTTGAGGCTGCTCAAAGCGACGATTGAGCGTGTTCATCACGCTGCCTTTGCTCTGCCAAACTTGCTGAGCCGCAACAAGCAGGCTGGGATCATCGCGGGCCTGAAGTAGATAATGAAGCTGCCAGCTTTTATCTTCCTCCTCGTTATCCACCCGCTGTATTGGCGCTTCCAGGCGAAAAGCCAGGCGAAAGGTTTTATCACCGGAAACGTGCAGATTGCGCAGCCAGAGGCGATGGCTCTCGCTAAGATGTTTAAGCTGGGCCGGTGAGCCGATAACGTTTGGATCGTTAGACACGAGAGCTTGTAACCAGGCATAAGCCGGATCTTTACCCAGACGCGAGAAATTCGCGTCGCTGCTCCACTGTCGGGCCAGTGCATCGGTCATGGTGTTGAGAAACGTATCTAAAATCACCCTCGCCGAGGGGGCCTCCTCCGGCTTTTTGGTTTCAGCCCGGCAGAGTGGCGGCATCGACTCCAACAGTTGGGCCAGGCGGGGGCCGTCTTGCGTACCGTCGAGCACCGGCATCCACCGCGCATGGAAGGTATTTCCTTTGGCATCGGCTTGAGCCAGTGTCGGCAGCAGTTTTTGCTGCGATAAGGCTTCCAGCACCAAATTGCTGACGAGCTGCCAGTAAAAGGTATCGGCACCGATGGCCAATTGCGGCAGTCGATTATCGGGGCCGGGTAGGTTGAGCAGCACCTGAAAGGCTTCAATCGGCGAAAGCCAAAGGCCGGTTACCAGCCAAGGCGACAAAACCGGCGGTTTATTATCATCCAGATCCCAATCGTGAATAAGTTGCGGTGAGGCTTGAGGGTTATTGCCGACAGAAGGCAGCAGCAGCGTTATAACATTAAAGTGATTCGTGGGCGTTGTGAGGTTAAGCGACTTAAAGAGAGTTTGTAAAGTTTCTGTATCGGAACAAAAGGAATGGGGGCCGCCTGCTCGTTTTCTCCCTTTCGCAGTGGTGTTTGGCTTTGCTTCGGAATTTTCCGCCCAAAAAAGCACGCCTGCCTCATCGGTTGGCAAGGTAGGATAGTGCCAATGTGCGTGCAGCACTTCCATAGTAAATCTCCAAAATTCCCATTAAATTTAAACTAAGAAACTATCCACAATTAACTTTTTAGTTTGGGAGACTGGTAATTAGAGACTAGAGATTGGAGATTATTTAGTCTCTAATTACCAGTCTCCAATCTCTTAATACAGCAAAGTTATTGATGGACGAGTACTAAATGTTAATTATAACATGTTCCCCAAGCTTACTCAAGAATTTTTGTAAACGCAGCGTAAAGGTGCAAAGTTTCATGCTTTGGTATATAATCACCTGTGCTTGCAACTTTCCACGCACTTGGACTACCTTCATTTTTCAAACTTTTTATTAACTATTTTTTGGTCAAATCTTCATGAAGCTCTGATACATTTAATTTGGGCGTCACTCGGGTTTGAATAAAAAATGAAACACCATTCAAAGCCGCTCGCCGAAAAATTTCAGCTTGGGGAAAATTTATGAGACAAAAAATTGTAGCGTTGGGTGTGGTCAGCGGCCCTCTATTGCTTATTTTTGCCTGCACGGTAGCCACAGTGTTTACGTGTGGGGTGGGCTGGTTGCTCTCGGGGTCGGATACCGAGTCGGGGTTGGTTCGCATTATGCAGCTTGCCCCCTTGGCTACGCCGCAAGCCTATTTTACACAAGCAGATGACGCACCGGCCCAAAATGCGGAAGCCGCTTTCCAGCCACCAGCCAACCAAAATGTAATAGAAACCCAACCCGTTGATGAAGCCGCCTTGGCAGCACATCAGGAAGTAGAAGAGGCTCTCGGCTTTTCATTGCCCGTCGGCTCGGTCAACTCGATCACCCATGAGGGTGTGGCTACTCGATTAGTTATCCCTCGGCTCAATCTCGATGCGCCGGTGGTGCTGTCGCCCATCGAAAATCAAACATGGGCGGTTGAGGATTTAGGGACGGATAAGGTGGGTCATTTAGAGGGCACAGCTCCTCCGGGTTCGGCCAGCAACATTGTTTTGGCGGCCCACGTTACGGTTTCCTCCGGTGTTTACGGGCCTTTCGCCAAATTGTCTACGTTACAGCCGGGCGACCAGGTTTACGTATACTATGGTGAAGAAATTTTTGAATACATTGTTGATGATTATCAAACGGTCGATCGCACGGCTATCGAAGTGACGCACCCCACTAATCAGGGCCAAGTTACCCTGATTACCTGCAGCAATTGGAGCAGTGCCGAAGGCCGTTACGTTGAGCGGTTGGTGGTAACAGGGCATCTAAAACTATAGGTAGCGCTTGACTTTACGCGTGCGGAGCGGCTTTTTTTACACAAGAGATGGTTTGTCATTCAATCTTACTCGTGCTAAACTCCTTAGCCTTAAGGGGTGCTCTCGGCTACCGGGGGCAAACTTTAACTTAAGACATATTGGGGATTGAATGCAAAAAAAGTTATTACTCATTGTGAGACAAGCCATCTTTTTTATGCTGATGGCTATTATTACTGTTTGGTTAGCGCCTTCTTCTGACTTGATCGCCGCTCCGGCCCAACAGGGCGAAGACATTGGTGTCATCAGTTCGCCCAGCAGCAACGCCACAGTCCAAGGGGTTGTGTCGGTTGTCGGCAGTGCGGATCACCCTTCTTTTCAATTTTATATTGTTGAGTTTTCACCTGAACCGTCATCCGGCGATCAGTGGCAAATTATTGGCGCAATTCGTGAACAGCCGGTCATCAATGGTCAGCTTGCCACCTGGGATACGACCTCTCTTGCTGATGGCACCTACACCTTACGCCTGCGGGTTGTACGGTTAGATGGTAACTATACCGAAGCTTTTGCGCAGCAAATTGTTGTCGCAAACAGCCAACCGACACCGACCGGCACATCTGCACCGGTTATTGATGCCACCGATGAAAGCGACTTTCCCGTGATAGAAGTAGAACCAACCATCACCCCCACCGACCTGCCGCCCACACCGACCATCGTTATCGATCAGCCAATCGTCGATACACCAACGCCGCGCCCGGTAGCAACCAGCGCACCTTTAGAAGATCCGGATGAGGAAGAATCGTTGGTGCCGACGGTACAGGGTTTTTCGGTTATCCCACTGCGCGATGCCTGCCTGTACGGCGGTGCGCTCATGCTGACAATTTTCATGCTGTTTGGATTTTTGTCGGCCTTACGGGTGTTGATCAAAGAATTTAGAAACAGACAACGTTAAAATCTAATTCGTCTAAACACGCATCATTATGCCTTTTTCCTTTCCGCTATTTGGACGCCCTGACAGCGAAAGTGCCGCCGGCCCACCTGAGTGGCTCATTGTAGGTTTGGGTAACCCCGGCCCCAAGTACATTGAGACGCGCCACAACGCCGGTTGGCATCTGCTCGATACCATCGTGCGCGATAATCCCCAGTTTCGTTTCGATGAAAAACGTAACAAAGGGCTTGTTGCTCGCGCCGATTTAAATGGCATCCGCGTCGCCCTCTTAAAACCGCAAACATTTATGAATCTGAGCGGTGAGGCCGTTGCGCCTATCGCCCGCTTTTATAAAATTCCACCCGAACGCATTGTTGTGGCGTACGATGATCTCGACCTGCCGGTGGCCGCACTCCGTCTACGTCTCAAAGGTGGAGCCGGCGGTCATAACGGCATGAGCAACATCATTCAGCATCTTGGCACCAAAGATTTCCCTCGAATTCGGCTGGGCATCGGTCGCCCCTCGGGCCAGATGCCGCCCAAGGCCTATGTTTTGCTACCCTTTAAATCTGATGATAGGCAGGCCATGCAAATCACCTACGAACGCGGAGTCGATGCCGTCAAAACCATTGTGACCGATGGTATGGAAATGGCCATGAACCGATTTAACACCAATGCTTAGTCGGATGGATTATTTAGGAAAAATAATGTATCATGAGATTCTAATGATAATCTATTAAAGACCTTGTATACTTTCAAAACCGCACAAATTGCGAAATCCCCATGAGTCACAATTTGGTGAGTAAAGCTCTTAACGGCGATATATTCGCCAAGGCATGGCCTACATAATGTGGAGTAGATTTTTCATCAATGGTACTGGGGAAAGTTTAGAATCTTACTTAAGTTTTAGAGGTATATGTGAATGATGCGTTTTGATAAATTTACGGAACGGGCCCAAGATGCGGCAATGCGGGCTTATGAAATACTTCAACGCTACCAACACTCCCAAGCCGACACCGAACATCTTTTATTAGCCCTGCTGGAACAACCGAACGGATTAGTCCCTGAGCTATTAGAAAGTATTAATGTTGATCCCGAAGCCTTAACAGATCGGATTGATCAAATTCTGTCGGCGTCGCCCAAAATTGGCGGTGTAGTCAATATGGCCGTTGGACAGGTTTATATTACACCGCGCCTCAAACGCGTGCTCGATAACGCCCAAGAAGAAGCGAAAGCCATGCAAGACGAGTATATCTCGACCGAGCATCTCTTCTTGGCCATTTGCAGCGAGCGAGGCACCCCTTCAGCCCGAGTTTTACAAGAAATGGGCGTTACCAAAAGCCGAGTTCATGATGCGATTGAGGATTTACGAGGCGGCCAAAAAGTCACCAGTCCTCAATCAGAAACCCGCTACCGCACGCTGGAAAAATACAGCCGTGATCTAACCACGATGGCCAGAGAAGGCAAACTTGATCCGGTCATCGGGCGTGATAAAGAAATTTTGCGGCTTATCCAGGTGCTGTCGCGCCGAACCAAAAACAACCCGGTTTTGATTGGCGAAGCCGGAGTTGGTAAAACCGCTATAGTTGAAGGGCTAGCTCAAAAGCTGGCCGATGACGATGTGCCTGAAATTTTAATGGGCCGGCGGGTCGTCAGCCTCGACTTAGGGGCGATGATTGCCGGTTCGCGCTTTAGAGGCGAATTTGAGGAACGTCTCAAAAATGCTCTGGAAGAAATTCAGCGTGCCGATGGCGAGATCATCCTTTTCATCGATGAGCTGCATACTGTTGTCGGGGCCGGAGCCGCCCAGGGAGCCGTTGATGCCGGTAACATGATGAAACCGGCGCTGGCTCGTGGTGAGCTGCGCTGTATCGGGGCCACTACGCTGGACGAATTCCGCAAGTACATCGAAAAAGACCCGGCTTTAGAGCGCCGCTTCGCGCCTGTTTTTGTCGATGAACCCACCGTTGAGTTGGCTATTGACATGCTGCGCGGCTTAAAACATCGCTATGAAGGCCATCACGGTGTCTCTTACACCGACGAGGCCATCAAAGCGGCAGCACGCCTTTCGCACCGCTATGTGCCGGATCGCAAGCTGCCGGACAAAGCTATCGACCTCATCGATGAGGCAGCCAGCAAGCTGCGTGTGGCCATCTACTCGATGCCGGAAGATCTCAAATCGATGAAGAAGAAGTTGTCCAAGCTGCAACAAGATGAAGTGGAAGCCGGACAAAATCAAAATTGGGAACATGCCGCTCAGGTCAAAGCCGAACGTCTACGCCTGGAAGAAGAATTCAACGAGGCCCGCGAAACCTGGCGTCAAGAGAAAAACCTGGACGAAGTGGTTGAAGTCAGCGACATCGCCGAAGTCGTTTCCAACTGGACCGGCATCCCGCTGCAAGATATGCTGCGCACCGAAGCGGCCAAGCTGCTCAACATGGAAGAAGAGCTGCACAGCCGCATTATCGGCCAGGATGAGGCCATTAACGCCATTAGTGACGCTATCCGACGCGCGCGATCCGGGCTAAAAGATCCCCGCCGACCTACCGGCAGTTTCCTCTTTTTGGGCAGCTCCGGTGTTGGTAAAACCGAACTGGCGAAAGCGCTGGCGGCCTTCTTGTTTGATGATGAGGATGCTCTGCTGCGCATCGATATGAGCGAATACCGCGAAGGTCACACCACCAGCCGTCTCTTCGGTTCGCCGCCTGGTTATGTCGGGTATGATGATGGCGGGCAGCTTACGGAAGCTGTTCGACGGCGGCCTTATCAGGTAGTTCTCTTCGACGAAATCGAAAAGGCTCACCCGGATGTCTGGAATGCGCTGCTGCAAATTCTGGAAGACGGTCGCCTAACCGACGGTCAAGGCCGCACGGTTGACTTTACCAATACGGTCATCATTATGACCAGCAACGTCGGCACCGCGTTTGGGGCAAAAGGTGGCACCATCGGGTTCCGCCAACAGGGCGATACCGGCACATTTGACGATAAGCGTCTCAAAGGCGATATTCAAGACTCGCTGCGACAACATTTCCGGCCGGAGTTCTTGAACCGGATTGATGAGATCATCATCTTCCATACGCTCACCACCGAACACGTGGTCAAGATTGTCGATCTGCAGATTAAAGAAATCGCCGAGCGTTTGAGCGACCACAACATTACCATCGAACTGACGGATGTGGCTCGCAATTGGTTGGCTCAAGAAGGGTACGATCCTGCCTTCGGTGCTCGACCGCTGCGCCGCACGCTGCAAAAGCGGGTTGAGTCGCCGCTCTCGGTTCGACTGTTGCAAGGTGAGTTTGCCGAAGGTGACATTATCGTCGTTGACCACAATGAGGAAGATGGTTTAATTTTCATCAAGAAAGAGCATCTTGTGGTTGAAATGCCGACTAATGTTGAAGTTGAAGAATAAACTTTTGTAGAAAGTTGATGTCAAAAAGGCCGGTGCTATGGTGGCACCGGCCTTTTTATTTTGCCCGATTTATTCTGCTACGCTTAATGTTCCCAAATCGACCCAGCGGCCGACAGGTTGTTGGCTCTCATCCAAAAGCCGCGCCTGAAGCCGATAAACAGCTACCGGAAAAGCCTCAGGAATCCAGAGAGCATGATTATCACGAACCCGTTCGCCGGCAGACCATTGCCTAGTAGGATAGCGTCCGTAAGAGGGTTGTTCCGACTGCTCGATCACACTGTCACCTTGAGCATCAACAAGTTGAAGGGCGATAGCATAGTTTTTTGTAGGAGCGGCTTTGGCTTCCCAGAAAAGCGCCACCCGCAGAAAATCATTACGAACAATTTGATCGCGCTCCGGTGTTGCTCCCAAGAGTTGCAGTTCGTTATTAACATTAACGCTGTGAGGCCATTGAATGTCGAGTTCCGTTAGCGTCGGTGGACGGGGCGATGGCTTAACGGTAACCGGAATGGCAACGACATCCGCCCAGCCGGAGTCGCCGCCTTCCAGAACCGGCAGGCGCTGCCAGGTAACAGGATCGTACAGGCCGGTCGTCAAAAAGTAATCGCCGGGAGGTGTTCCAAACGGAACGAAAACGGTGTGGGGATCGTGGACAAAACCCCACGGCTGCCAATCAGCGACAGGCAGCCCGCCGGGATGCAGGTTATCCTGGCCGACGTAAAGATGGCGCTCGGCATCGACCAACTGCGCCAGAGCACTGATGGGCGTAATCACCGGTTGGGGAGCCTGCCAGTAGGCTGTCAGATCAAACACCTGTCCCGGTTCGAGATTTGTTGCCGCCAAATCATACCCCAGCAGTTGAATTTGATTACCGAAATTGACCTGGCGGGAAACATCAACGCCGGTAACGGTGGGACCATCAAAAGTGTGTTTCAGGACGGTATCAAAGTTATCAAAGTAGATCGTTTTAAGCAGTATAAATGCCACCGCTAATAAAACCAGACCGGTCAGTGAACCATCTAACTGTGAGGGGAGGTCGGCACGCCTGACACGATCATCGACCGCATATCGACCACGCACGAGGCTGACCGCCAGAAAACCGACTATGATCACCAACGAGACAATGGATATCCCGTTCGAGAGCCGCCGAATGAATGTTTCTTCAAAGCTCAAGGAAATTTTATGCCGCCCGGCCGGGACATCGACCCGAATAAGACCGCGATCGCTGAATGGTGATACGGGAACCGGACGATTGTCGATTTGAGCACTCCAGCCGGGGAAATAAAAAGTGTGAAATACAGCCTTAAACGGCTCCGGGCAATCGATCACAAGCTCGACGCTGTTAAATCCGTATTGGCTTGCCTCAACCACGGCTGTAGAGGGCAGATAGGTAGCATCTAATCGTTCAATTGTGTTATTCGTTTGGTACATCGGCTCCAGCGGCGACTCGCGCGGAATATTCTCAACCCAGATGGGTAAATATTCGCCAAATGAGGTCGTGCCGATGACGCCGCTGTGATGCTCGTAGGACATCATATCGAACAAAGTCGGTTCGTTGGACATGGTACTATTGTAGCGTGGATAAAGCAGTGGAACAGCGGTGAAAAAAAGCAGTCCAAGCCCAAGGGGCATTAGCCACTTAACAAAGCGATCCGGCACAGTTGTAATAGCGGTTCCGGCCAAGATAGCCATCATGAATGCAGCCGGCCCCAGCATGCGATGGGGAAATTGGGTAAACTCAAGAAAGGGCAATCGTTCCCAAAGGAACCGTGAAATGGGCAGCATCATAAAAACGGCTCCCATTAAAGTAACTGCGGCAAAGAGGATAATCACTGTTTGAGATGGTCTGAGGTTGGATCGATGACGTTGCCAAATACGTAATCCAAAAGCCATGCCCCCGATGACGGCAAGCGCGATTTGAGCCGTACCCAACGTTAACGGAAATTTTGGGTTGAGCAGACCGGTGTTCGCCGGTTTTGGCAGCAAGACAAGCTCGCTTAAAGAGACAAAGTGAAAGCGAAAATCGAAATCGGGGGACGTAATAACGCGATAGACTTGAGCAAATGATTGCTCAAAAACAGCGGGGACGAGAAAAAATGCGGCCAAACCCAGTCCTAATGCAAGCGCTAAACCAAGAGGAAATGCAATTTGGCGTCCAACGAGAAATGCGACGGATAGGGGTGATGCAGCAGCGGATTCACTTTGCCGCCGTTGAGAAATAAAGCACCCTAACAGACCACAGATTACATAAAAAATAAACACAGGAAAGAAAAGCAGTGTCAGTGTGTTGTGCGCCAGTAGAGCCAAGCCCAAGATAAGGGCTGTCATCGGCACCCAGAACGCTCGGGTAGTTTTCGGCCAGAGCAGTTGGCCAAAAGCCCAGAAAACAAAGGGGAACAAGGCCATCGCCCAGGCAGCCGGTAGACCACCGCGCGAAAAGCTGTTGAAGAGTTGGAACGGAGCGTATACATAAGCCACTCCCGCCAGAAGCGCTGCACCTGACCCAAAATGATCCCTAACAAACAGAAATGTACCGGTGCCGGACAAAAGTAACGCCAGTCCAAACGAAAGATTAAAGGCCACCACAAGGCTACTACCCAAACTCAGGTATAAAGTAAGATAGTAAGAGAGCGGCGCATAGAAGACAAATAGCGGAAAACCGTACCCATAGGCTAAATCGGGTAGCCAGCGAGGAAAGAATGCTCCCTGACCCATAGCCTGCTTAAGCGCGACCAGTCGATAGAGATGTAATAATCCGTCGGCACTTTCGGTGATGGTAGGCTGAAGAAGCGGTGTTATAGCCGGTATGATAAAGAGCCAGAGCAGCAGCAGGTAAGGATCGATCCATACCCGTAGCCGCTGTAAAAATCTATTTGGCTGCGTAAGGGATTGTTTTTCTGGGGGTGAAGGAGCCGCGTAAAACGTAAAACGTAAAGCCGTTAGTTTATCAAAAAAAAGCGATACCATTTCACGTTTTACGCAGGAAAGCCTATTTGGGCATTTCTTTTAAGGCATAGTAAGCCGGAGCAGCCGTCAGTTCCGGGTAGGTAGGGTAAACGATGCTCCAGTAAGTTTGCTCATCTTGCATAGTCCAGGTTGGATCGGCCACATAGATCAGGCTCATAATGCCAATCCAGGGCTGCCAATTGGCTTTGGCATATTCATACGCCCGGACGAAATATTGGGCCTGCTGTTCCGGTGATACAGCGTGCCATTTGTAGGGCGAATCAGGCCGGGGATCGATAGTCCAGCCAAATTCTAACAGAACGACCTGTTTGGCGGCGTCGTTGTTTTTGACCATGATCTCACGAACGTCTTCTACGTGGCGGAAGCCATAGACTCGGCGCAGTTCTTCCGGAACGTTGTTGGCCGCTTCAAAATCGCCGGGGTTAGCCAGACCGGGCGTTCGGGCGATTTCGGCGGGATCAGTCTCTGGGGGTGAAGCATAGCCCGGTCCATGCACTCCAAGCGC
This sequence comes from Anaerolineae bacterium, assembly GCA_020433835.1. The sequence continues at coordinate 17,154 of JAGRBY010000030.1, forward strand.
ATCGAAATACGGAGCCGCACCGGCATCATACATTTCTTGAATGTAGTAGGTGTCCGGGCGAGCGACATCATCATTGCGGGTGGTCGGTGCCATACCTGCACTAATAATAATAGGGTACGGATCGACAGCTTTGATAGCCTCGTAGGCAACTTTAAGCATCTCCGTATATTCGGCGGCATTGGGCGGGCGATTGCCCCACTCACGCGCAAGGTTAGGTTCATTCCAAATTTGGTAGGCATCAACCCGGCCTTTGTAGCGGGTGGCAACGGCGGTTGCGAAATCGGCAAAATCTTGCAAGTTTTCGGGCGGGCCAACTTCCGGGAAGCCACCGCCGGCCCAGGGGGGCTGGACACCCAAACGCGCAATTACTTTGAGACCGTGGGCATCGATTTGATCCATAATGCGATCGGTCTTTTCCCAGTTAAAGCCGCCTTTTTCGACAGGTTCAATTTCTCGCCACGGAAATTCTTGCTTAACCCAGTTGAAACCGGCCTCTTCAACCAATTTCAAATCGCGATCGGCAATTTCTTCCTGCCAGTATAAAAAGACCTGCATACTGTAATCCGGCGAACTCATTGTCACCGGAGCGGTGTTAATAACCGGGGTAACGGATGTTTCAGCCGCAACATCGTTATTCTCAACCGGAGCCGCTTCCTGGGGGGCAGGCTCAGGTTGTTCCGCAGCCACTTCAGCCGGTGCCTCAGGTTGCGCTGCCACTTCACTATCAACAGGTTGGTTGTCAACGGGTTCAGCTTCAACCGAAGCAGGTTCGGCAGATGACGGTTCTGCATCGGTATCGGAGAAGCGAACCACTTCAAATGTAGGCGTGGGCGAGGCTTGCGCCGCCCGATCACCGGGGTCGTAAAAGGCAAAAGCCCAAATGGCAAAGCCTGCTGCACATACCAAAGCCCCGGCGATAACCAATCCACCGATAATGGGCAGCAGCAGCATAAAATTAAAACCTTTTTTTTGGGGTTGCATACAATTCTTCCTCTAAAAAAAGTGAGGGCGAGCATCGACATCGCCCGCCCCTCGCTTATAAATAGTCGTTGTATCTCTACTTGGCCATCGCGGCCAGAGCATCGTAGGTGGGGGTACCGGCAATACCAAAGTTGGCTAATTCGGTGTTACCGGAGGTAACGTTGTAATCCAAGTTCCATAGGAACATCGTGCCGACCCAGCCCCACTCTTTGCCTAACTGATAAGCCCGAACGGTATTTTGAGCCTGGACTTCTAAAGAGTTTTCTTTGGCAAAGGTAAAGCGTTCGTCCCCGGTAAAGCGCCATACCGGCCAGCCGAACTCTGTCGGCCAGACAGTTTTGTCGCCATCACCATTTTCAACCATCACCCGACGGTATTCTTCCATGGTATTGCGGAAGAAGAAACTGCGGTGATCGTCAAAACCACGGTTGGGGTCATAGTCACCGCCCTGGAAAAGAGCATCGGGAGGGTTGGCGAAACCGCTTGGGTGCGCTCCCACGGCATCGAAATAGCCTTTAGCGCCGTTGGCGTACATTTGGCGCAGATATTCTACGTCATCGACCGCTGCCGGGAACGGTGCACCGGTGGGGGTCATCGCTCCGCTGACCACGATCATATCGGGATTGACCGATTTGATGGCAGTGTAGGAAGCTTTCAGCAGTTCAGTGTATTTCGCTGCATCGATACGGCCCTGACCGCCGGCCTCATAATACAAATTCTGTTCGTTCCAAACTTCAATGGCATTTACTTTGCCCTTATAGCGATTGGCAACGCGGCCAACGAACTCGGCATATTTGACCGGGTCTTGCGGCGGCCCTTCAACCGATTTATCATCATCTGGAGGTCTGGCCCAATCGGGGGCTTTGGGGATGCTCAAAAGCACCTTAATGCCGTTGGCATTGTAGGCATCGATAATATTATCCCACATGCCAAAATTGTATGTTCCGGGCGATGGCTCAACATCTTTCCAGGCCATCTGGAACTTGACCCAGTTGAAGCCCATGCCGCGAATAAGCGCGATTTGGTTAGCTGTATCGCCACGGGGATCAACCTGAATGCCGTAGCCGAAGGGTAAATTACCCACAGCTGAAGCCACAGGCGGAGGGGCGACGGCTGGGGCTGGGACAGAAGCTTGTTGCTGTTGGGCCGGTTCAGCCGCCTGAACCGGAGTATCGTCCTCTTTCTCTTCAGGCTCTTCCGTAGGTTGAGGGGTAGCTGTTGGCTCAGGCGTAGGCGACGGAGCCGTCGTCGGTGTGGCCACCAGAACCGCAACACCGCCCCGGTCAACGTTTTCAGCACCGGTTTGGTTCGATTTGATAGCGGCCTCAATCTGGTATGAGCCACCAGCATCGGGCGCGGTCCAGGTATAGTTGGGAGCGCTCAAATCAACAACTTCTTCGGCAATTAAACCGCCGTCTTGATTTTTCACTTGCCAAACGACAGAGTACTGATTTTCAACGGGCGGAATAACCAGATCGGCGAACTTTTTAACCACACCGCGAACTTCCGGCGTGGTATCCGCATCCAGCAGATTTTGAATAGCTACGCCCCGTAAATTGTATTGAGCGACAAATTGCAGCTTACGCGAGATACTAGCCGCGTTTTCAAGGAAAATGGTGTGCTGAATATTATTATCATCCAGATAGGCATACCAGTAGGTGCCGCTGTTGGGATCAAACTGAACACCGGAAGAAGTGGGTACTCCCGACAAGGTAAACTGCACCCCCTGCCCTGGACCGACCACATCTTCGCCCTGAGCAATGGTTGCTGCCCCTAACGGTTCGATAGCATCTTTATAAGAGATATTGCGGGTAATGCCATTGACCTGTTCGGAACTTTCGGTTGAGAGCAACAGTTGAATTTTATAGCGACTGACTTCGCCCGTGGCCCAATTGAGCATCGCTTCCATCTGACCCCCATCGGCATAGGCTCGCGGGTCAGGCAGGGCAGGCACTTTGACGACATTGGCAATGCGACCGATAGCACGCCAGTCGTAGGCCCCGGTCTGCCACGAGTCGGCGGAAACCTGAAGCGGTTCCTCAACCCGAACAGAGAGCTGCGCCCGAGGCGGCAAAGTCTGGCGCAACTGCTCTAAATAGGTTACAAATTCGCGCTGTAAATTGGGATTGATGCCACGATAATCGATATCGACCCCGGCGACACCGCTACCTTCAACCAAACCGGCGATAGCCTGAATGTTTTGATCGCGCGCGGCGCTGTCGATGAGCATATTATCGACCAAATCTGATCGAATAGAGCCGTCATCAAACCAGTTGCGAATAGTAGGAATAACTGTGGCCGGGCCGAGCATAATTTCGTCTGGAACCTGCTCCAAATTGCCGACCAATCGCCCACCGACATCCAGGTAAACGCCTTCCGGATTTATCTCAACGAGTGTATCCTGTAATTCTTCCGGAAAAGGTGAGGATATCTCGTAATCGGACGAAATGTTGGGATTGACGGCCTGCGTTTGCATGGCGACAATCGACTCCGGCACAAAGTCAAGGTTTGACTCGAAGGTGTCTTCGGCCAGAATTTTTTGAGCCGGTATCCACTCCCACGCATCGCCATTCCACGAATAGAGATCAAGTGTCGCATACGGTTCCGACTCATTAGGGATGGGCAGTTTCAACACCATCTGTTCTGGCGAACGACCTTTGATCTGAATGCGATAGAATGGGCTTTTCATTACCAAATTGGGGGGGATATTTTCTGCGGCGGATAACAAGCTGCTGCTGGCTGCCCCTTCGAGAAACAAACTGCGCGGTACAGCCGATAACTTAACCCGAAATGAACGGTTGACCCCTTCAGCAGGAAATGTAACTTGGGTACCATCCGGGTCTTGAATAGCGCCTCCATCACGGCCAATGCTATCATAGCCGAAGCTGAGCAATCTATCCGCCAATGAGATAGGCGGCAGAAGAAGCGCGCTTAAAATGAGGAGAGGGATCAAAATAAAATTGATCACTATTCCACCCAGGCGGCTCTCCAGTATAAGCTCAAATGGATTAGCCATTCGCTTTGAGTTTGACGACATCTTTCCCTCTTCTTTCCTTCACTGTCGACCGAAGTGTATCTCGGCCGGCTTTTTAGTTCCCAGTATCCGTTTAGGTCACACCGCCCAGGATAGCCTCTCCAAAAATATGGGCCATCCCTCAGCGGCGACGATTAGTATAGAATAATACCCCAAAAAGGCAAAGTGGTTGGTTAGTTGGTTAGACGGTTGATTGGCTAGTTAGTAAAACTGAGTATAGCCAACTAGCCAGCTATCAAACAAACTAACTATCCCACTGCCCCTACTTGGGCATAGCGGCGAGTGCATCATACGTCGGAGAGCCAACAATACCAAAGTTTGCCAATTCGGTGTTGCTGGCGGTCATGTTGTAATCCAAATTCCAAAGGAACATGGTGCCGACCCAACCCCACTCTTTCCCAAGCTGGTAAGCGCGAACCGTAAAATTCGCTTGCTGTTCCAAAGAGTTTTGTTGGGCAAAGGTAAAGCGTGCATCGCCAGCGAAACGCCAGACCGGCCAGCCGAACTCCGTTGGCCAGATAGTTTTGTCGCCATCACCATTGTCAACCATGACTCGCCGATACTCTTCCATTGTATTGCGGAAGAAAAAGCTGCGGTGATCGTCATACCCTCGGGCCGGATCGAAATCGCCACCTTGATACAGTGCATCCGGCGGGTTAGCGAAACCACTGGGGTGAGCACCAACCGCGTCAAAGAACCCTTTGGCTCCATTGGCATACATCTGACGCAGATATTCAACATCGTCCATCGCAGCGGGGGGCGGCGCACCCGTGGGAGTCATCGCGCCCGTAACCACAATCATATCGGGGTTAGCCGATTTGATGGCGTTGTATGAAAGCTTGAGTAGTTCGGTATAAGTCGCAGGGTTAATGCGCCCCTGACCACCGGCTTCATAATACAAATTCTGCTCATTCCACACCTCAATGGCATGGACTTTACCTTTGTATCGCCCGGCTACAGCCCCAACAAAGGTAGCATAGGTATTGGGGTCTTGCGGCGGCCCTTCAACCGATTTATCATCATCCGGAGGTCTGGCCCAGTCGGGGGCTTTGGGAATACTCAACAAAACCTTAATCCCGGAGGAACTGTAGGAATTGATAATACTATCCCATTCGCCCCAGCCGTAATCACCCGGCGAGCCTTCGACATCCTTCCAGGGCATCTGGAACTTAACCCAGTTGAAACCCATCCCCTTAATCAATGAAATATTACCGGTTGTATTACCACGCGGATCGGCCTGAATACCGTAATCAAACGGTAAATTGCCTTTGGCCGCAGCGACAGCGGCGACACCCGTATCGGCAGGAGCCGGTTCTTCGGCCGGCGGTGGCGCTTCTTCCTCAGCAGGGGGTGGCGGAGCGATTACGACCGGCGCAGGAGGCGGTTCTTCGGTAGCTTCTACCTCCGGGGTGGGCGACGGCAGCGGCGTAGGGGTCGACACCGGAGTAGGCGTGGCCACCAAAATGGCCACACTGCCTCGTGGTACCGCGGCAGATGTGTCCCGCTCTGAGGCAATCGAGGCATCGACCTCATAGGCTCCGCCCCCTTCTGGGGCAGTCCAGCTATAGCCCGGACTGCTCAAATCGACAACATCTTCGGCAATGACGCCGCCATCTTCATTTTGCACGCGCCACACCACCGAGTATTTACTTTCTACCGGCGGGATCACCAGATCAAGGAATTGATCCATCACCGACCACACCTGGGCATCGTTACTTTGATTCAGCAGATTTTCCATGGCCACGCCGCGCAAATTGTATTTTGCGACAAATTGCAGCTTGCGAGAAATACTGGCCGCATTCTCTAAGTAAACTGTGCGTTGCACATCTTGCTCGTCTAAGTAGGCATACCAGTAAGCTCCACTATCACGATCGAACTGAATTCCGGTTGATCCTGATAAGCCACCCAGCGTAAAGCCAAGCTGTTGGCCGGGATTAAAAATCACGTTATCCCCAACAACTGCCACATTGCCAATAGGTGCCAACGCATCTTGATAATTGATGTTATGCTGTATCCCGTTAACTTGTTCGGTGCTTAAGGTCGATAAAATCAGCTGAATCTTGTAGCGATCAATATTGCCGACCGCCCAATTCAGCATCGTTTCCATTTCACCGCCCTGGCGATAAGCCCGAGGATCGGGGAAGGTAGGCACTTTAACCACATCCGCGGTCCGACCGACTGCCTGCCAGTCATACGCGCCGGTCTCCCATTCGTTCGGGGAGATTTGCCGAACCGGATCAACCCGCACCGACAAAATTTTGTTCTCCGGCAGCGCCTGGCCCAACTTCTCGATGAAGGTGGTAAATTCACCGCGCAATTCAGGGCTAACGGCCCGATAATCAATATCGATGCCCTGGTAGGCGTTGCGCTCGACCAAATCAACAATACTCTCAACGTGACGCTCCATAAGCGCTTCTTCAATGAGCATATTGTCGACTAAATCGGTCCGAATCACGCCGTCATCGCTCCAGTTGCGGATGGTTGGAATAACCAACAGCGACGAATTCTGGACTTCTGGCGATAGTTCAGCGAGCGTGCCGCCGACGCGACCGTCATTATCCAGAAACAAACCGCGCGGATTGATTTCCACCAGTGTATCACGCACATTGTCGGGCAAATCAGTGCCGGGGGTGTAGTTGGTTGAGACGTTGGGGTTAATGGGGTGGGTGGCCATGACCACCACCGACTCGGGCAGGTAATCGAGCTGCGACTCGATGATATCTTCGGTAGGGATTTTTGTATTGGGCAGCCATTCCCATTTATCGTCGTTCCAGGCATAAAGATCGAGCGTGTTGATATCCTCAACCTCACCGGGCAGGGGAACCACCAACAAAACGGCCTCCGGATCGGCTCCACGCTGATTGATTTCGTAATAGGGGCTGCGCATAACGAGATACGGGGGGATACTTTCGGCAGCGTTGATAAGACTGTTGCCGGCGGATCCTTCCAAAAATGAACTGCGGGGGATAACATCTAAGCTAACCCGGAACGAGCGGGTGACGCCCTCCGGTAAAAAGTTAACTTCAAAACCTTGCTCCTCGATGCTGCCGCCCTGTACCCCAATACGCGTATAGCCGATGCTCATCAGCCGATCGCCCAAAGAGATAGGCGGTAGGAGCAAAACCATCCCCACCATTAAAAGCACTAAAACATTAACCAAACAGCCGCCCAGCTTTCCTTCAACAACTGATTCTAGAAAATAGACAAACGGGTTTGGTTTTGGTGATGCCATATTTCGTTGACTTCTATGCATTGATTGTTCCCAAGTAATTCACTCTGTAAGACTTGACTTCCCACAACCAAGTCTAAACGCATTCCTTTTGCTTCCTGCGGTTAGTCTACTCGATTTTTAACAACAAGCAATCTGTCTAGCCCGGCTAGATCAGACTCGATGTTAACTGCCGCCGCCGGAAATTTGGCCTGAGCCAGTTTTTTTACCACATTCCCTTGAGTCGCGCCAATTTCAACCAGCAACATGCCGCCGGGTTTGAGAAAATGAGGCGTCTGAGCCAAAAATCGCTGTATAACGGCCAATCCGGCCTCTCCCCCATCAAGCGCCAGACGCGGCTCGTAATGGTTGACCTCCGGGGTAGTGATAGGCGTTACTAAATCGGCCGGGTGAACATAAGGTGGATTACTGACGATCATATCGACCGACTCATCAATGGGAGTCAGTAAATCGCCCTGCACAAATTCGATTTGAGCAGCCACGCCGTGTCTTTCGGCATTTTGACGGGCAACGGCTAAGGCCGAATCCGATAGATCGATAGCCACAACCTGAGCTTCCGGCAAAAACTTTGCCAGCGTGACCGCAATACAACCACTGCCGGTGCCAACATCGACAATAGAATATTTTGAATTTTGGATTTTAGGGGATTTTGAGGTTAAAGTGGTTAACGCAGCCTTGGCCCACTGAAGTGCCGTTTCAACCAACAACTCCGTTTCCGGTCGGGGAATGAGGGTAGCGGGCGTTACTATAAAATCTAGCCCGTAGAAGCCCTTTGAACCGATCAGATAGGCGACCGGCTCACGGGCTTCACGCCGATAAATCAGTTTTAAGAAGGTGGTATGCTCCGGCTCGGTTAAAATCGCCTCGGGATGGCTCATTAGCCAGGTTCGGTCACGTCCCAGCACGTAGGCCAGCAGCACTTCGGCATCGAGCTTGGGGGTATCGCAACCGGCAGCCGACAGCCGTTGTCGGGCGCGGGCGATGACAGCGCGTACAGATTTATTCGTCTCCTCGGTCGTATGCGGTTCGGGCATCGTTTTTAAGAGATGGCGTTACGATGTGCCGTTGGTATTAGAGGCGGCTAACTCCTTGAGCTTTTCTTCCTCATCGGCTTTGGTTAACGTTTCAATAAATTCTTCAATCTCGCCGTTTAAGATCGACTCCAGGCGATAGCTGGTTAGGCCGATGCGGTGATCAGTCACGCGGGTTTGAGGAAAATTGTAGGTTCGAATCTTCTCACTGCGGTCGCCGCTGCCCACCTGAGAGCGTCGTGCGGCGCCATG
>JAGRBY010000310.1 GCA_020433835.1 Anaerolineae bacterium
GGCGCGTCGGTATCGTAGCCGTACAGGGTCGGCATATCGAAGGCAATCGACAGCCCGGTCTGGCCCTGCGACAGCAGATACTTGAAGCGCTGGTTGGTCTCTTCGGCCAGGCCGAAGCCGGCAAACATGCGCATCGTCCACAGCTTGCCGCGATAGCCGGTGGCGTGGACACCCCGCGTAAACGGATACTGGCCGGGGAAGTTAATCTCATCGACAAATTGGTCTTGCTCAGTGCCGTTGGGCGCGTAGAGGCGCTCGATGGGCAGCGAGGAGGTGGTCATGAACTTTTCCGGGCGTTCGGCGCGTTTGACCAAGCCCGGTTCTAACGTTTCCTCTTCCCAGGCCTTCCGGCTGTCTTGATACAGGTTTGACTTATCAGCGTCAGGCATTTTTTTCTCCTTTGAAAGAAAGTATTAATGTGGGATAAACTTTTGTGGTTTTTGAGATTAATCGGGGAATCACAAAGCTAGCTTTGTGATTCCGGCACTTACCTGATTAATTTGTTGATTTACAAAAGTTTGTCCTAAGAATCTCGAACCGGCAGGTCGGTTTCGAGCGTTGGCAGTCTATTATAATCCCATCACCTCTGTTTGTCAGAACCACTCACTCAGGAATGTTCCTGATAACCAACTCTTTATAGCCCGTTTCGCTGTCGATTTCGCGTCGAAACGAAAGGTTGGGCAGCAGGCCCAGCACGATTTCGGCGGTGGTGTAGATTAAACAACCGGCTAAGAGATGCCCACCAACCGTATGGCCTCGGCTATCGGCCATGCTAATGTGATAATGCGATCCGTGTCGGGAGAGCGTGCCGGTCAGCGATACAATCTCGAACTTGCCGTCTAGCGTGGTCGATTGGTCTTGATCGGCGAAGCGCAGCACAGCTCGACGCAAGCTGCCGACGCAGGTTAGCACGCAGGCCGCCTCGACGGCGTTGTCGACGGCCCAGGTATCGAGCGTGGCTTTTAAATCTTGGTTGGGGTGTAGGCGGAGGGCGTGGGTTTGCATAGGTTTAGTGTCCTTTAAACGTTGCTAGCGATAAGAGATAAGGAGATGAAGAGATTGGGAGATTGGATACAAATACTCTACTCGTCTCTTCATCTCCTTATCTCCAACACACTGCCTCTAAAGCGTAATCACCTTCTCTGCCCGCCACTGGGCTTCGATGATGTCGGTCATACCGCCGACGATGCCGACTTCGACCTGATCTTGTAGGTTGTAGGTGTTGAGGCAGGTGCTGCAGATCACCAAATGAACGCCTTTGGCCTCCAACGCCTTGAGTTCGGCGATGACGGGCGAGCCGGTGGTCACCAGCTTGACCCCTTCCGTGTAAAAGCAGATGACGGCCGGGAGAGTGTTACTGTCGTCCAGCAGTTTGAGGTAGGTTTGGAAGAGTTTGTGCTGCAAAGATTCATCGGCCTGGCCCATCCCGTTGCGGGTGACCATAACGACCGTGGCTTGTTTAGCTGACATGGGTAATCTCCTTGGTGGAAAGGTGGGTAGTTTAACGCAGTTGCCAGCACAAATCGGAAGTAAGGGGGATTAGGGGGATGGCAACCTGGATTGTACGTTTTCTGAATATTAGTCCTAACTCGCTTTGAAGCAAAGTCTGAAACCGAGCGCTGTAGGAGATTTCTCGCCTTCGGCAGCGTCTCTTGGGTTACATCTTCGGCGGCATCGGCATTGCCGATGATGGTTGTGCAGAGACGGATCAGGCGCGGGTGTTCTGCGTTGAGAATCGCGTAAAAATCTGCGTCTGTAGGCTGACCGGTTAAGATGAGGCTCGATGGCAGCGGTCGATCCGATAAAAGGGTTGCCACCTTTACCGAAAAGGCATAGAAACCGATGTCACCGATTATCGGACAGTGCGCAACGCCCTTATGATGACTACGGACACTGCACAATACCCTGGGCCCATACGCAGCCGCCACAGGTGGGAAAGGTATTGTGACTACAGTCAACATGGTTGGCCGAAAAACGCTCGCAGCCGCCACATGTTGTACACGGCGAAAATGGAAACTCGCGTACGTTGGCCCGAAAGGCTTTGTATTCGGGCGAATTCCATATCTCGTCCAGCGGTTTCTGGTTGATGTTGCCCAGTGCGTGACGGGTGACATCCTTACGCCGACCGTGCAGGTAGACCGGATGATCGTGTAAAAGAGGTAAGCATGGGCTTACTTCACCATCGCGGCGGATAACGGCGTAGCCTTCGTGAACAAAACGGCAGTAGTTGCTGCTCTGGCTCAGGCTGCCATTGAACCAACTGAGGCTGACAATCGAGTCGAACAGCTCGCCGACCGGCTTTTGGGTGTGTTCATCCATATCGAATTTGGGTAACCGCATATTGGGCACCCACCGCGAGGCACGATAAGCGGCAGAGGTCAAAGAGCGTTCATACAAAATTTCAGCCTCCATCTCCGGATAGTGGGGCACGACATTAGAAACTTGAATATCCCAGGCACCGATGTAAACCGCTAACCAGGGCAGTTTTTGAATATCGGCCACATTGCTTTTCATCGCCACAAAGGCAATGCCAACCTGCGGGTTGCTATGACGCCCGCCCTTGCGTAATTTGAGACGGCGCAGATGGCGAAAGTTCTCGATGACCTGGCTGTAGCTGCCGCGCACCCGAATATTGTGATAGATCTCCGGCCTGACACCATCAATCGAGACCATAATTCGATCTAAATCCAGGTCGATGAGCGCCTCAGCCATATCCCTATTGAGTAAGTGCCCATTGGTCGTCATCTCTACTTTGGCGCCGGTCGCTTTAGCCAAGGCCACAAGTTTCAAGAAATGCGGATGGACCATCGGTTCCCCATAGCCACCGAAATGGATAATTGGCGGAGCAGGCAGCCGGCCGATTTGCTCCATTAGATCTTCGAAAGTGGCCAGGGGCATATGACCAAACGGTTCAGCCCAGGTACGACGCTCGCACATAGTGCAATCTAAATTGCAGGCCGTGGTAATTTCAACATACAGTTTATTTAATGTGTCTGAAGGGGGCATAATGTTGTTCCTCTCTATCTTCATTGATATCGATCTGTTCTTATTATCTCACAACCTAAGTGCTTTTCCACTAGACAGTAGGCCAGGTATTTGTATTTGTCACCGTATCTGTGGATTTTTGAAGATTTTTGTACCGGCACTTAAATATCTGTGAGAATCTGTGTCACTCGGTGGCCCCATAATTCTTACCTTCTTTTTAGCTTATTCTTAAAATAAAGGTGTATACTTCGATCACATTGTAAGCTATACTCCAACTAAGGATCGTGAATACAATAACTTCCACATTTGAATTTGGGTAAAAATGGTAAATGGTAATTAGGTATTCAATCTCCAGTCTCCAATTACCATTTACCAATTATCCGACGGGCCAGCTTTGGCGACACGATCAACTGGATCAAGAGCGCAGCCGACGGCACCCTACCCGAATCAAACTGTAACACCTTCAACAATCCGTAGAGACACCGATGCTATTCAATTCCATTGAATTTCTCATTTTCTTTCCTATCGTCCTCATCCTCTATTTTGCTTGTCCATACCGCTATCGCTGGGCATTGTTGCTGGCGGCCAGTTACTATTTCTACGCCTCTTGGAAGCTGGAATATATTGTTCTCATCCTTATTTCGACTCTGATCAGCTACTTTACAGCGATCCAGATAGCCAAATCAGAAGCACCAACGAAGCGGACCACGTTGCTGATTATTAGCTTAATCGTCAATTTAGGCATTTTGTTCGCCTTTAAATACTTCAATTTTTTCAACGACTCCCTCAGAGAAGCCTTTACCCCATTCAATATCGCCTACAACGTCCCGATGTTTCAGGTCTTACTGCCGGTTGGCATCTCGTTCTACACCTTTCAAACCGTCGGCTACGTGATCGATGTCTATCGCGGCCAGGTTGAAGCCGAACACCACCTGGGTCGATTTGCCCTGTTTGTGTCTTTCTTCCCGCAGTTGGTAGCCGGCCCTATTGAGCGAGCGGCCAATCTTCTGCCGCAATTTCGGCAAAACTTTGATTTCGATGAGGAACGTGTGGGGAGCGGCTTACGCTTAATCTTATGGGGTATGTTCAAAAAGGTGGTCATCGCCGATAGACTGGGGCTGTATGTTAGCGCCGTGTACGGTACGCCCACCGAGTGGGCAGGCTGGCCGGTACTGATGGCGACCTTCTTCTTCGCCTTCCAAATCTATTGCGATTTCTCCGGCTACTCCGACATTGCCATCGGGGCTGCACGCATCATGGGCTTTGATCTCATGGAAAACTTCAGGCGACCCTACTTTGCCCGTTCGCCGCTGGAGTTTTGGCGACGCTGGCACATTTCGCTCTCGACCTGGTTTAAGGACTACGTATACATTCCACTGGGCGGCAATCGGGTGTCGGTACCGCGTTGGTACCTCAACTTTTTGATTGTTTTTCTGGTCAGCGGTTTATGGCACGGGGCGGCCTGGACTTTTGTGCTGTGGGGCGGCCTGCACGGTCTTTTTGTCATAGCCGATGCGGCAACCAAAAATCTGCGTGCCGGATTGGTTCAACGCATAGGGCTTGATCAACAATCTCCCGTGCTAGCGGTTGTGAGTACCCTGTTTACGTTTATTTTGGTCTGTCTGGCCTGGGTCTTCTTCCGAGCCAATTCCGTCAATGAAGCTTTTCTCCTGCTAGGTACTATGTTTCCGCTATCGAACTTTGCCGATATTAACGCCCCTTGGGCTGCGGTGGCCGGTAATCCCGCCCAAGAGATGGTTTTATCGCTGGCCTTAATTGTCCTCTTGGTGGGTGTCCATTGGGTCCAGGAGCGCCAGTGGCAAGTCCCTATTTTCTTCCAGCAGCCGATCTGGTTGCGCTGGGCCGCTTACTTGATTTTAGCCATCGCCAATATGAACCTCGGCGTCACGCAAGAAGTTCCCTTCATTTACTTCCAGTTTTAGTTATTCTCAAATTGGTTGGTAAAAAACTCGGCACATTGCGACTCGGGGGGCTGACCATTATAGACATCACGCATCCAGGTCACTGAGTCAACAAAACTAAACTGCCGCGTTTGAAAGTGGCCTACATCGGTGTAGAGTTTGTAATTGACGTTTTTAACGCTATTGCATAAACGACCCACAAAATTTTCGTGGGTTTGGGGCGTAACAATGTCATCGGCGGCACCGTGAAAGAGAACAATTGGGACTTCCACATTCGGCGAGGCACCGACATAGTTTATCGCTAAAGCCTCGTTTAAAGCCGGAAATGCTTCGGCTAATCGGCCACCGTACAGAGCCTCAAGAAATCCCGGATCATAGACCATCTTGGGATTTTCAGGGTAATACTGATAAGCCTCATCGACACATTTGGTCGAAGCATCGTCATAAAAAGTCGGCAACCATTTCGATAAGAAAACATCTTTGGGATCGATCACATCGCCCCCATAATAATTCTGGAAGGAATAGATGATGTACGGTGCCAACTGAGGCCGCTCGCGCAACAGCGCCTCCACGCTGGGAGCCGTGGCATGGCCGACAATACCTCTAATTGATATTTCAGGCGCGTAACGGCTGGCCACATCGAGCGCAGCAAAAGCGCCGTGCCCGCCTTGCGAGTAGCCCCCATAAAAGACCGCCTGCGCCGGACGGGCAGGGATATTAGAGGCCACATTGCTATTAAAAATTTCATAGGCTGCCCGCGTCGCGTCGAGCAGCGTTGTCGCCTCCAGGGAAGCAATAAAATAGTTGTGTCGACGAGTCTGGTCATCATAGCCTTGCCAATGGGGCATTACGGTGATAAAGCCTTGTGCCGCATAGGAAATCAAATGGTGCTGGTACTGTCCCCAATTGCGTCCACGCAGCTCCTCATCCAGCGGCGCACATAAGTTGCCGATACCCGTTGTACCGGCCCCATAAACAAAAAGCGGAAACTCAGCGGGGGCAGTCACTTTGGGGATAAACATCTCGGCCCGAATGGTAGTCCAATGGCCCATTTCATTTCTGCTCTTGAAATGGAACTGAATCTTATCAACGCTATACTGGGCCGGTATTTGATTGCTGGCCGGATAGAATTCGGCTTGCAGTCGATTGACATCCTCAACGGAAAACGTAGCTACAAAAGCCAGATCTTTGAGCAATGTCTCATAAGGTTGCTGCTCCACCGCAGCCGGTTCGGGCAACTCCGCCGCGGCGCTGGTGGGCAACGGCACCGGCTCGATAACCTGGGGCGCGGTGATTACCGAGTTGGCGATGATTGCATCACTTGTTGGTTGAATAATGGGGGGTGCGGGCGGCGGCGGCGGAATAGGGGTCGAATACTGGGCCATGTTGTTTGGCATGCGAATGGTGCAGGCGAGACCGGCGAAAAGGAGCAGAATTAACGCAATGTGAATTTGTTGGCGAATATTCATAAATCCTAATATTCAAAAGATTATCAACGAGTACCGAGCGTATATTATTCCGCGATAATCGCTTTTGTCAAGAACAAGGTCATTTCCGGGTGCGTTTCTATGGGGGGCCAGACAAAAACAAGGAATTACTGAGCTTTGCTCAGTTTGCGTAGGATGGGTCGAGGGACGAGACCCAACATTTCCGCGTGGGTGTGATGGGTTTCGTGCCTCAACCCATCCTACTAAACACCGTAATACCGGGGTAGGAACACTATCTACCAGGGTAGAAACGATAGTACACCGGGGTAGAGACCCTCTATACCGTGGTAGGAACGATAGTATACGGGGGTAAAGCATATATTTACCAGGGTAGAAGCCTTATAGACCAGGGTAGGAACACTATCTACCGGGATAGGAGCCTTATATACCGGGGTAGAGACCCTCTATACCCGGTTTAAAGCCATTCTTAGCCCGTTTTCTTCTCAACCGAACAAGAGGTGGGCTTGTATCTCCTCGCCGAAGCCAAGCTTTGCCCCGCACCCTCCGAGGACAAAAAAGAAGCGACAACGTTTGCTTTGCCATTTACGGCAAGAGCAAAGGTAACGTTGTCGCTCCAAACGGTTACTTTTGCCACCCCTAGTCATAAACTACCCTTTTTTCGCCGGCTGCACCGGAAAACCGGCTCCGGCCAGACGACGCTTAGTGTAGGCAATCACTTCCGGCCCGGAAGCCTGAACCGTCACCTGCTGACGCCCTTGATCATTGCCAATCAGGTCTACCCCGTCTATCTCAGCCAACACCCTTTTAATTTTGAGCAAACAGTTACCACAGTGATACGTGGGGACAATCCAGTTGATGGTTCGCATGGTAATCACTCCTGAGATTGGAGCGACAAAGCTTGCTTTGTCAAGCACGATCAAAGCAAGCTTTGATGCTCCGATAAAATCTATCCTCGAACGGTGTAGCTCTTTTGCAGGCCGTTGGTCAAAATGACGCAGCCGCCCTTGGCCGGGCAGGCAACACAGGTATTATTGGTCGGGTCGATAACGTGCAGCCGTCCGCGCTGTACCAGGGTATCTAAAATGCCCTCTAACGCACTGGCCTCGATCTCCAACGTTTTACTCAACTCATCGACACACATCGGCGTACGCGTCGCTCGAAACTCGGCCATAATTTCCTTAATCATCAGCCCCACCCTAAGAAATGTCCGCCTTGATAAACCAGCACGGCCAGCAACCAGGCCAAAGCAAATTGGTAGCTCGCCGAGACCCACATCCATTTCTGGCCGTATTCGGCTTTGATGGCTCCCAGCGTTGCGACACAGGGCGTGTAGACCAGCACAAAGATAAGGAAAGCCAACGCCGCCAGCGGCGACAGATTGGCGGTTAGCGCCGCACTGAGCGCCGTATCCTGCTCCTCGGCTTCGGTTTCGACCAGGTTGACGCCGGGAATGAGGCTCACCAGCATTTTGCCGGCATCGACAGTGGCGGTGCCGAGTCCAACCAGAATATCGCCGATGTCTTCGCCAAACGTGGTTTCCGGCACAACGTCTTCGCTTTCGGCTTCGCCCACGTAGATTTGCGACATCGTGCTAACAACAACCTCTTTGGCGATAAAGCCGGTCATCAGCGAGCCAGTCGCTTCCCAGCCATCAAAACCGGCCGGAGCAAAGATGGGCGCGGCAGCCGCGCTGACCTGGCCGAACAAGCTCTGACGCGGACTCTCAACGCCCCAGGGCATATTCATCAAGAACCACAGCACAATCGACACAGCCAGAATAACCGTTCCGGCTTTATTGACGAACTCTTTGGTTTTGGCCCACGTATGTGTCAACAGGCCCTTAAGCGGAGGCATTCGATAAGGCGGCAGTTCCAGCGCAAAGATAGTGTCGCCATTGTCTTTGAGCAGTGTGCGGCTGAAAATTGAACCCACTCCGGCGGCCAGCACGATACCGAAGATATAAAGGCCCGTAATCAGCAGATCGGCGCTCTGCGGGAAGAAGGCCATGCCGAAGACCACATACACCGGCAATCGCGCCGAACAAGACATCAGCGGC
>JAGRBY010000311.1:0-5710 GCA_020433835.1 Anaerolineae bacterium
GGGGCGGTTGAGATATGCGGCGGGGTTCCGGCCCGGTCGCGCCAAAAGCCAGGCGAAGAGCCGTCCACCAAAAAAGCTACCCGCAATCCAGGCCGCAATCGGCAAAAAAAGCAGGTGTAGGGGCAGCTGAACCGCACGCCCAACATACACCGAACCGGGGCTGCCCTCAAACCCGGCGGTCTTGATAACTATGGCGGTGGCAATGAGGACGACGGCAAGGCCAATCAGGTCGAGACGGTATCGCCGCCAGGCGGGCGGTTGCAGGGCGAGCCTGGCCCGGTCTTCGTTGATCTCCCGCTCGATGAACCAGCGCCCGGTCAGGTAGAGAGCCGCGCCGGTAGCCAGCAGCCCGGCCCCGGTGCCAAGCACGGCTGAGGTGAGCAAACTGCCCGGCGTGGCCCGCATCAGCGTGCGGTAACCCACGACGGCGGCGACACTGACAAAACCAAAGACAACGCCAACCACCGCGCCACCGGCGGTGATGTAACTAACGCGTAGGGCCAGCATCGCCAGCAAATGTCGCCGGCTTGCGCCACGAATGCGCAAGATGGCTTGTTCGCGGCGCTGTGCCCCGGAGAGAACCACCCCGGCGTAGGCCGCCAGCGTCGCCGCCAAGATCGCGCCGGGGATGCCCAGAAAGATGAACATGCGCTTGGCCACCACGGCGTCGTCGCGGGCCACGGCCAGCGTGTTCGAGATGTTATCAAGCAGGAAATCTTGGCGGCTGACAACAGCCGAGACCGCTGCGGCGATTTGCTCGGTCTGGCCCAGCGCAACACCTGGTTCGGCATCGAGCAATTCCCGCTCAACGCCCAGGTCAATCTCACGCAGCGGAGGGCTTTTTACCCGCTCGCCCCGGCTGGTCATGGCCCGCTGAAATGCGGGCAGAACCACCTCGCTAAAGAAGGCGGTATCCACAACCACGGCATTTGGCACGTAGATAAACGTTTCGAGATCGGCCCCCTGGCGGCTGGCAAAGAGGGAGCGGGCCTGGGTGAGATCGGCAATGCCGCTGATCCGCGTGGCGAACTGGCTGCCGTCGGGCAGGTCGAGCGCGATGGAATCGCCAACATCGACGGCCAGCGCGGCGGCGGCCTCGGCACTCAGCAGCGCTTCGCCGCTTACTTGCGCCCCTTTGACCAGCTTGATGGTGGCGTCCCGCGCCGTGTAGCCGGGGTCAAAGCCAAAGACGCGCACCGGCCCGTCAACCGGCGTTCCGGCGGAAAGTGCTCCCACCGGCAGGTCGGCGAAGGAGAGCTGTTCGGCAAAGGCGACACCATCGAGCGCCCTAATTTTGGCCGCCAGGTCGATCTGGCTCAGAGGCTTGGGCGCATTGGCCGCCACCGGCGTGAGAACTTCCCGTGTTGAAAAGGTGGCGGCGAAGGCATCGGCCGTGATATCCCGCGCGGCGTCAACCATCACCCGGTATTCAAGGCTTACGGTCGCGCCGGGTTCGACCACCCCGATATTGAGACCGGCTTTGGCCGGCCCGGCAGCAAAGGGATTTTCCCCGGCGGCCTCCCCCGACCGGCTCACAACCTGGCCGTTGACCATAGCCGAACCGGCCACGTAGGCCAGCCCCGCGTTAGGAACGGAGCGCACAATCACTTCGTTGGCCGGATTTTCGCCCCGGTTCACCAGTTCCATGCGCACCTGGATGACGTCGTCCGGTTTAGCCGGGCCGCCGGGCGCAACGTGCAGCGTCAGGCTCATAGCATCGGCTACCGGCGGGGATAAGACAACCTGCATATCAATGGGCAGTGGGGCAACCGCAGCCTGCGTCATCGAGGCTGACAGGCCATCGACAAAGAAGAGAATGGCGCAGGTTAGCCCAACCCCAAACATAACCCCGACCATGGTGGACAGGGTGCGGCGGGGATTGCGGATAAGGTCGGCCCAAACGTATCGAATTATCATTGTGAAACCTCGGTGTTGTATATGAAAAGACTTACATAGTTCGTAGAACAATTTGCTAAATTGTTCGTGTTCCGGGCAAACGAAAGGCACAAATTAGCAATTTGTGCTACGAAACTCTGGCTTTCATGCCAACTGCGCAAGTTATATGAATTGCGTAGTTCAAAAGGTGACAGTCACCCTTTAATTAACATTCAAGTGACTGTCACCTTGCTCGATAGACCCATCCCGCAGTAAGACCAGTCTTTCCATCTGGTCGGCAACTGCCGGGTCGTGGGTGACAACGACCAGGGTCGATTGAATATGGTGATGGGCTTCAAGCAGCAGTTGAACGACAGCCGTCGCGCTCTCCTGGTCCAGCGCGCCGGTCGGCTCGTCGGCCAGGATAACGGCGGGTTGATGGACGATGGCCCGGGCGATGGCTACTCGCTGGCGCTGACCGCCGGAGAGCTGGTCGGGCAGGCGCTCGCCCAGGTTGCTCAGGCCCAGGCGGTTGAGCAGGTCGGCGGTTTGGCGCTCGGCGTTGGCGGTGTGGCCGCACAGGGCCAGCTGCAGGCGAATATTCTCGGCGACGGTTAGAAACGGCAGCAGGTTGTCGGCCTGGTAAACTACCCCTATGGCATTTTTGCGGAAGGCAACCCGCTCCGACTCCGTTAGCGCGGTGAGTTCCGTTGTCCCGACGGTCACGCGACCGGCCGTCGGCGTAGCTAACCCGGCCAGTACACTTAAAAGCGTCGATTTGCCGCAGCCGCTCGGCCCCATGATGGCCAGGCTCGATCCCCCGGCGATGGCAAACTCCGAGCAGTCCAAAACGCGCAGCGGCCCGGTAACGGTGGGGTGTTCAACCACCAGATCGGTAACGCGGATCGTGTTCAGGTGGCTCATAACGGCACCACCTGCCGGTTGCGCAGGCAAAGCTGCACATCGGCCCGTTTTGCCAGGGCGGGGTTGTGGGTTACAAAGAGGACGGTCATATCGGTCTCAAAAACATCGTGGACCACCGCGCCGGCTGTGCTTTCATCCAGTTGAGCCACCATCTCATCGGCCAGCAGTAGCTGCGGGTTGTTAGCCAGGGCCACCGCCAGGGCCACGCGCTGGGCCTCGCCGCCGGAGAGGTGGCGCGGCAGGTGGCCGGCGCGATGGGCCACGCCCATACGGTCAAGCAGGTGGCGGGCCTGGGCTGCTCCTGCGGGCGGGCGGCCCAAGCCCAAAGCCAGTTCAACATTCTCTTGCGCGGAGAGGAAGGGAATAAGATTATCGGACTGGAGGGCGATGCCAATGCGGCGCGCGCGTAGATCGGCCCGCGCGTCGTCGCTGAGGCTGCCCAGCGACACGCCCTCAAATTCAACCGTGCCGCTGTCGGGCCGCAGGAGACCGGCGATGAGCGACAGCAGGGTTGATTTGCCGCTGCCCGACGGCCCGACCAGGCTAACCTTCTGGCCCGGTTCGAGGGTAAGGTTGACATTGTGCAGCACGATACTGGTTCCGGCAGCGGAGTGAAACCGCTTGGAAATTTCGGTAAGCCGAACAACCGGGGGGACGGTCATGGGTAACGCTCCGCCGGGGGGGCAGCCCCATAGACCTCGGCGGCGACTTCGCGGGCGTGGGCCTCCAGGTCAAGCACCACCTGGCTGGCCTCGGCCAACCCGTCCTGGCTCAGCTCAACCAGGTTGACCAGCTCGAAACTGTCCTGATGCAGGCTATCGCCTTGAGGCACATTGAGCACAACCCCAACCCCCGGCGCGTAGTATTTGATCTCGTTGTCAATGGCCTCGATCTCGCCTTCGCGGTTGGCAATGACATTCTGAAACTCGCCAAACGCCACGGTGGTGCTGATGCCGACGGAGACCGGCTCGGCCACCGACGGGTCTTCATCCGGCCCGGACGTGCCGATAAACCAGCGCGGCGTCTCCATTGTCACCTTACCCGGCATCAGAATGCCCGGCTCTGCGCCCCCGGCCTTTCCCAACCACGCCGCCTCAACGTTGGTGAACTCGCCCCCTTCAAATTCTTCGGTGTAGCCGCCCATAATCCAGACGTTGCCGTCTTTGTCGAGCGCGAAGTAGTCGAAGCCCACCTGCGAAATCTCACCGGAGTCGGTCGATTGATCGAGCATGGCGATGGTCGGCACGCCATCGATGATGCGCTTAACATCGGTCATCGTGCTAATGACCTGATGGGGCACCGCACGGGAACCGACTTCGGTGGTACCGGCCCTGATCCACTGCATACCGGGCCGCAGGGGATGGTATGCGTTGGTACTCAAGGTCGGGTCGATGAAGTTGGCCGGGTCAAAGGCCACTTGGCTGACTTCGGCTTCTGCTCCTTCTGTCTCGTCGGTCGTATTGGTCTCATTTGTCTCATTGGCCGCGGCGGTGGTGCAGCTGGCCAAAACGGTCATCATGAGTATTAGGGCAGCCAGCAAAACCATTT
This sequence comes from Anaerolineae bacterium, assembly GCA_020433835.1. Next base: position 4,348 of record JAGRBY010000311.1, read on the forward strand.
GCCGCGCATCGGGACTTACTTTAGGCCGCGTCGGTAGAGCTTTATGCCAATGTATAGAACTTTGTTGCTTGTAATTAGACATGAATAACACCTTTCTGATTTTTTGGTTTGATAGGGGTAACGCTTCAGCCCATAGACGTTGATATTAGTAGGCTAAGGCTAAGGCTAAGTGGATAAATTTGGGTTGATTTACTGACACCGCAAAAAATTGGCGGGGTTTCTTTGCTTTTTCTTAGCCTTTGCCTCAGCCTGATTTACGCCAAGTCGTCCGGCGACTGAGTAGTTACGCGGGAACTTATGTGACAGATAGCTCAACTATATCAAACCCACATGAAGTCGGCATGAAGGGTGGATGAAGAATATCTTCATTTAAGGAATGAGAATTCATTAACTTCCCCAATTCTGTCGGGTAACTGGTAATTAGAGACTGGAGATTGAATAACCGCTACCTATTGACCAATTACCTCAACGCAAATGCGGAAGTTATTGTTATAAGTTACGCAGTTCATGTCATTTCGAAGCCGAAGGCGAGAAATCTCCTATATCGTCCAATTGCAAACAACATTCGATGGGATTTCTCGGCAAAAAACGCCTCGAAATGACATCCAAAGTTATCAACTGCGTAACTCATAAGTGTATTGACGATCCTAAGTTGTTGTGGCGATTGGGTTTTAATACCTGGAGAAAAATTATGCGGTCACTGATTACAGATGAACATTTTTATGAAGCGCATAGAAGAAACAGTTTGTTTAGCAGAGGAGAGGCGGCAGATAGTCTCTCCCCAATTTCCTCTCAGACCTTTTGCGGCAAAGCGAACTATGTTATACTTTATGTATCTTCTTTTTCGACCTCGCTTTGAAGCCTTTCCTTCCTACTACCGAACTCCTGGGGTTCGTTTGTTGGAAAAGTTACCCCATTGCCTTAATCACAACTTAATGAATATGCTGGCGAAAGCTATCCCTATAGGATTAAACGCTGGAACACAAGGAGATATGAGATGCCAAAACTAAACCGGAAACCCTTATGGGCGTTACTAATTCTCAGTGTCATTCTGCCCGTACAACAGGCTCAGGCCACGGCCTTTGTCCATCTGTTTGAATGGAGTTGGAACGATGTGGCCCAAGAGTGCGAAAGCTTTTTGGGGCCAAGCGGTTATTCCGCTGTCCAGATATCGCCGCCTAACGAGCACCGCATGCTGCTGGGGCGGCCCTGGTACGAGCGCTATCAACCCGTAAGCTACAAATTGATCAGCCGCAGCGGGACGCGGGACGAGTTCATTGCGATGGTCGAGCGCTGTCACGGTGCCGGTGTCAGCATCTATGCCGATGCGGTCATCAACCATATGGCCAGTTGTCGCCCCGAG
>JAGRBY010000311.1:5748-8406 GCA_020433835.1 Anaerolineae bacterium
GCGAGCAGCCATTACGACCTGGGTGCTTACGAATTTGACGATCTCTTTATAACCGAGGATGAAGGCCGGGTGCCGGGTGCGCTGGATGCCTATCAAAACGAACATTTTCATCACAGTTGTAACCAGGTCACAGACTGGAACAATGCCTGGCAGGTACAGAACTGCGAGCTAGAGCGCCTGGCCGACCTGGCGACCGAGCGTGATGATGTCCGCGCGACCATCGCCAACTATCTGGCCACGCTTTTTGCCCTGGGTGTCGACGGCATCCGGATCGATGCCGCCAAGCACCTCCCGCCCGAGGATCTGAACAGCATCCTGTGGCAGGCCGCCACCGCCGCCGACGTTCACATCGAAGGCACCGACATCAATCCCGGTGCGTCCAAAACGGTGCTGGTCTTTCAGGAATACATCGGTACGCCGCCCAATCCGGCCGGAGCCTATGCCAACGGCAAAGTAACCGAATTTGAATATGGCAAGAAGCTGGGCGAAAAGTTTCTTTATGATGAACTGGAACCCCTCAACGGCGATGTCCCGTTTGGCGAGGGCTGGGGGCTGCAAAGCAGCATCAACACCGTGGCCTTCATCGACAACCACGATAACCAGCGCGGCCACGGCGGCGGCGGGGCCATTATCAAGGATTTCCGTAACAATCTCGGTACCTATACCCTGGCCAATATCTTTATGCTGGCCTGGCCCTATGGCTACCCCAAGGTCATGTCCAGCTATCGCTTTGGCAACGGTGAAATCTGGACGCACGATCAGAACGCGGAGCAAGATATTACCCAGGTGGCCGGCATGGCCGTGAAGGATGATTTCTTAGGCCCGCCCCACGAGGGCAGCCACGATGCCGACTTAACAGCCTCCGATTACGCCACGGCTGATGATTGGATTACCAGCCCTGTCTGGGTAGCAGACGATGCCGGTGCGCTGCACAACACCTGTTTCGATACCGGCTCCGACTGGATGTGCGAGCACCGCTGGCGACCGATTGCCAATATGGTCGGCTTCCGCAACGCGGTCAATGCCAACTGGGACCCGGTCGCCAACTGGTGGGACAACGGCGATAAACAGATAGCCTTTGGTCGGGGTTCGCTCGGCTTTGTGGCGATCAACGCCCAACCGGGGTCCAACCCCGAAACCTTTGGCCCTGAAGGCAACGGCTGGATCCAAACCGGGCTGCCCGCCGGACACTACTGCGACGTAATCCACAGCACCATCTCAGAAGACAAAACCGAGTGCCTGGGCGATGCCGGAGTCGTGGCCCCGATCCAGGTCCAGGCGGACGGTAAGGCCAACCTGCAGGTCAACGCTAAGGATGCGATGGCGCTGCACGTCGGAGCCAGGCTGCTGGGGGATGAAGCCTCCTGCTCGGCCTCTGCGCCGGACTGGCAGCGCACGGTTGTGTTCATCTATGGCCCCACCGTTCAAGGCCAGGATATGTTCTTCCGGGGCGGCATCGACCACGACTATGCCGAAAGTATCTTGGGCCTCAACTGTGAAACCGGCAGCGGGCCAACCTACGAGTGCGCCATCCCCATCCAGCACAACAACCTGCTCAATGAAACGACCCTCCCCTGGAAAGAAGGCGATGAATACCTCGATTGGTATGACCAGCCCGAACCCAACCAGACCGGCACATCGCACGGCATCCAGGCCCAGGGCACTGCCGTCGACTGGAGCACCAACAATCCCGACCACGGCGCAACCATGGTCACAGACGGCTATGGCTACGATGTGCTCAACGACGCATACGATCTGGGTGACCAATACTGGATGATGGACGTCAATATGGACTGCTCGCGGGCTGTGTGCGTCAACGGAGAAGCCTGGTTTGAGCTGAAATCCTATATCTCAAACGTGCCAAACGGTTGGGAACAATCCGTAACCCAGGCCGGAGCGCCCTACGGCTCCGGCAACCATTTTGCCCAATGTGGTAAGATCAACATCTTCCAACGGCATAGCAGCGAAGCGACCTTTGCTGACTTTCCGTAAGTGATGATTTCTATACGTTAGAAGAGAGGATACCTATGGAGATAGCCACAGCAACGGCTGACGATATCCCAGAGTTGGTCGAACTACTTTGTATTTTGTTTGCCCAAGAGGCAGAGTTCACGCCGGATGTTGAAGCCCACACGCGGGCTTTGTCGACCATCATTGCGAACCCTGATATCGGTGTGATTCTGGTGGCCAAAAATCAGGAGCGCGTGGTGGGTATGGTCAATCTTCTCTTTACGGTATCGACCGCTTTAGGCGAACGCGTGGGGCTTGTAGAAGATATGGTTGTCTTGCCTACCTGGCGCGGAACAGGTGTAGGCTCACATTTGCTTAGTCGGGCTGTAGACAAAGCGCGAGAATGTGGCTGCCGCAGGCTCACTCTCTTAACCGACGCCGACAACCACGCCGCTCACAAGTTTTATGAGCGCCACGGGTTTGTGCTGTCCGAAATGGTGCCTTTTCGATTGGCGGTGGCCTGAAGCCCTTATACCATTTTCTTCAGGCCCACGGCCATGAAGTTAAGCGATGAAGCATCCCGAGTAGCGCGAAGTACATTCCGAGCCTGACGAGGAGCGGAGTGGAGCGCGTCTCGAGGGGTGCGGCTACAACGACTCAAGGCCAACCCGCACCCCTCGATACGGTCTCGCAAACTCGACCTACTCG
>JAGRBY010000312.1 GCA_020433835.1 Anaerolineae bacterium
ATTTCTACTACGCGCTCTGAGCTGGCCTTAACCTGAGATTGTAAGGACTCTACTGCTTCCAGAACAAACTTTTGCTCAGAATGACCCAATTCTTGGGTTTTTGCGTAGTATGCTTCGGTTACTTGGGTAAACTGTTCGCGCCAACCCAATGATTGCTCAAGTGTGTATTGATACGCCCCAAATATGAAATCGCCATAAGCTTTGGTATATTGTTGATAAATATCAAGGCTTGCCTGCATCAATTTTTGCTGCGCGTTAAGGAAGGTAACACCGTTTTCATTGTAGATGTTAACCGCTTCCATAACATTGTTCGCGGCGGCTTTAGCACCCTCGCTCGTTTGAGCGGCAATATCGAAGAGTGCATTGTTTGCGTCGTTTCCATTTTTTGCTTTTGTAGCTGCCATTGTAGACATCTCCCTGATTTCTACTAAAGGGTTGCTTTTTTGATAAAATATTTATCATCTTCGAAGATGGTGATAGCGTGTTATTTGTTTTCAGACAACTTATTCTCTAATTCTTCAACTCTTTTATTGAGTTTATCTAATTGTGCCTGAAGTCGGCTGACTTCATTTTTTAGATGGTCGTTATCAGAGTCAGAGTCAGAGTCAGAGTTGGAGTTAAACGGGAACTGCCAGGCGCGTAAGATCTTTTCTCGGGTTTCATCCATTTGGTCTTTGAAAGCTCTTGATTGTTTAATGCCTTGTTCCATAGCGCTAAACATCATATTGGTATAGCTCGATGTAAATTGTTCCCACAACTTAAACGTTTCTTGCATAATCTTTTCCTGACTTATCCCTTCTTTTTTTTTCGACAATGAGTCGACAGTCAGTTGGGTTAAGTGACGCTGCATAAACGAGGCGGCTTCGGCAAAATCGGTAAAGCGATTTTCTTCTTCGCCTTGCACATGGCGAATATGGCCCCGCCAGCGAACATGTGGTTCCTGTTGAGCGTCTTCCCAAAGTTCTTGGGTAAATCGTAATACGAATGATGCAATGTTACGATCATTTGACATAGCAGTTACTTTCCATTTTCAATGGTATCATAACATAGTGTAGTTACAAATGGGTTACACTAGAGATACAGATAAGCGTTATTCTTTGCCAATATTGGTAATTTCCTGCATAAGTTTTTGCGTTTCCGGTAAGGGCGTAATGCCCAACTCTCTTTCTAATGCCTCCAGGCATTGTTTGTATGTTCGCATCGCCATAGGGCGGTTGCCTTGGGCTAAATAAGCCCGCATCTGGGTGCGGTAAGCATCTTCCCAAATGGGATCGATGCTCAACACCCGCTGCGTAAGCCTTATACTTTCCAACGGGCTGTCGTCGACCAAGAGATCGGCCAAAATGGTCATCATCCCCAACGCCAAAATCTGTAGCCGCTCTCGTTCGGCGCTGCTCCAATCTTCGTAGCGCCGTTCCGGTAAGTAATCACCTTGATAGAGTTCTAAGGCCAGTTGATAATATTGGGTGGCCGTTAATTTATCATTGTCGGCCAAGGCCTGGTTGCCGAAAATTACCGCTTGATCAAATGCGTCGCTGTCAATCCAAATAAGGTCCATATTGAGGCTGTAGGTTAGGTCATGGCGTTGTACAAAGCGAGGGTCTGTGCGAGGTTTGCGTTCCGGTTCAAGCACCTTATTCAAAGCGTGGAGAGCCACTTTGAAATTTTGGTTACCGACCTCCATATCGACTTCGGGCCAGAGATAATCGATAATCTGCTCCTTATGCAGCCGGGTAGACTGTTGGCGCATGGTAATTAAAAACTGAAATAGGTGCAGCGACTTTTCACGTTTCCATTCCGCTGACTCTATTTCTTCTCCATTGCGCCATACGCGAAAACCTGATAAGGCTTGAACCCGCAATTCAAACTTTTCAGATAGTGTTGATAGGCTAGGCACCATTGGTTGCTGGTCTGTAGTTTCTGTCACGATTCTTTGTCCACAGATTACAGGGCGGTATTGCTTTCTCCCTCATCCACTCATTTTAGAGAGTTTAACCGTTACAGCAAATTCATCTCTGTCTCATCATCTGGAAAGGGTTTTATAACCTTCTCATGCTACTTTAAGGGGGTAGATTTCTATAAATAACCCACTTTATGTCAAAGGAGCAGCCGATGAAGCGTTAGTGAGTGCTAAGGGTGACAAGCTTACTCGACTGCCCGGTTACATGGCCTACTGGTTTGGCTGGTACAGTTTCTACCTACGCACGACGGTGTATGGGCCAGATGCCAAAAAGTCCAGTACTCCCTGATTAAAATTGAGGTCGATTTTTCGGCGACAGCGTTGAGATTCAACCGTTTTTATGCTATCATTATTTCATAGCCAAAAACATTGACCCTTTTCATAAGCTTTCTAACTTGATATTTCTATGACCAATAACAAGCCACCTGGCATTTCAGACCAAGAATGGGCGCAAACCCCTCCTGCCGTTAAAGCATTATTGGCGAACTCTCTTCACCATATCCACGGCATCGAACAAAACCCTGCAATTGCCCTTAAAGATGAAGCTGAGTCGCCCCGCGCCGATACGCCGTTTGATGACTTTGGGGCCACCATGGCCCTGTCATCGGCTGATCCTGAAGCCGGAGCCACCATGGCCTCGCCGAGTTGGCCGTCTGAGGATGACGGCGCAACGATGGCTGTACCGCTTAAACCGCCCTCACCCGCAGATGACAGCGCGACCATGGCTGTACCGCTTAAACTGTCCTCAGCCGAAGATGATGGCGCAACCATGGCCGTACCGCTCACCCCACCAACATCTGACCATGAAGGCGCAACAGTCGCTCTGTCATCTGATCAATCAGACGTTGATAATGAAGGCGCAACCATGGCCATTCCATCTGATGACATCACCCAGGAAGCTGTCTTGGATGATACGCTTTCGGTTAGCGAAGAAGTTACCTTGCGCTCCCCTCTGGAAGAAACAAACGAAGACATCCATTTAAGCACGTTTAATTTGCGAGCCGATAAAAAGAAAGGTGCGGCCAACCCGGCCCCCAATCCTGCTTCTGCGCCCACCCAGGGCAAATCGACCCAGGAGCTTACCTTTGCTTCGTTCGATGAGACAAACCAGCAGCTCGCGCACCGCGAGATAGTTCTGCAAGATCGCTACAAACTGCGGCAAATACTGGGCAAGGGCGGCTTCGGCGCAGCCTATCTGGCCGAAGACCTGACTCTGAAACGGGGCTGTGTGGTCAAACAGATGTTAAGCCCGCAGAACATCTCGCCCCGCGAACTGGAGAAGAAGCGTCTCGACTTTGAACGCGAAGCCAGCTTGCTGGTTAAGCTCAACGAACCCGGCCATTCCAACATCCCCGAAATCTTCGATTACTTCTCAAACGAAAACGGCAGCTACCTGGTGATGAAATACATTCAGGGCCAAAGCCTGCAAGATAAGCTCAAATCCCAGGCCGGCCCTGTAGAGTGGCACGAGGCGGTGCGTTACATCATTGATGTGTGCAGCGCCCTCAACTACATGCACACCCAGGGCGAGCAACCGGTGATGCACCGTGACATCAAACCGGGCAACATTTTGCTGGGTGATGATGGCCGCATCTGGCTGGTCGATTTCGGCCTGGCCAAAACCAAACCGGTTGACAACACCGATGATATCGACGAAGTGAAATCGGCGGGCAGTGCGGGCTACACCCCCATCGAGCAGTGGCTGGGCCAGGCCGTGCCGGCCTCCGATATTTATGCGGTTGGGATTACGCTGCATCATTTGGTAACGGGGCTTAGCCCGCTAGAGGCTTTCCGCGAAGACGGCGAGCTAAAGGTCAACATTGTCAAACTACAAGACCTACACAGCCGCCTGGAACCCATCCGCAAAATCAGCCGCGACCTGCCGCGTGAGCTGGATGAGATTATCGCCGCCGCCACCGCCGCCGAACCGGAGCAGCGCCCCAGTGCGCTCCAGCTTCAGCAGCAGCTACAAGTGCTGGTGGCCGGCGCGAAAGACGCGGCGCTGTTTACCTTCAAAAATGGGCAGTCGGCCTACACCATTGCCGAGTTGGTTGATCTGTGCGAGCAGAATCGGGTCGAGGCCCAGGGCTATCTCTATCGCGGCGATTTCGAGCGCTGGTTTACCCTCATCAACCGCAACGATCTGGCTGCTGCCGCCGATACGGCCGTTAAACACGGTGAGCAAAGCGGCAAAGATGGCCTGGAGAAGTTTCTCAAGCTGATTATGCCCAACATCTTCTGGCGGCGCTTTGGCCGGACCACATGGCGCATAACCCGCCTGGCCGCGCTGATGCTGCTTGTTGCAGCGGTGATCCTTCTGGCTCTGGTTATTACCGGAACGCTGACCACCAGTTGGCTGCTGCGCCAGACCATCGCCAACCGCGATTGGGATTATTACGTGCTCGATCTGGATAAAGACAACCTCTTCAGCGAAGCATATTTAACCAATGTGGCCCAAACGCTGACCAAAGCTTACGTGAGCGATATTCAAGTTGTGCCGCAATCGCCTGATCGCCTGGCCGTTCAGGCCAACCTGAGCGATTCGTTCTTGGTCGATATGCCGATTACGCTCACCTTAGACGACAATAAGCCGCACGTGGAGCTGGTGACCTTAAACAATTACGCCTTAGGCTGGGTTGGCCGTACCTTGGCCCGTGGCATTAACAACGGCATCGACGAAGCTCTGGCCAAAGCCCCCATCGATGTTGCCGCGTTGGACGTTACCGATGGCGCGGTGGTGGTCGATATCGAGAAAAACGGGCGCGTCGCCTGGAGTCCGCCCACGCCCGACCCCGCCTTTATCCCAACCAGCACCCCTATTCCCCCACCGACACCGACACCACCGGGGTTAGCTCTGCTGGCTATCTTCAATGAGCTAGACCAGGACTTTATCTTGGAAATCGACGGCCAAAGCTGGTCTATTCCGGCCCACGATACCAAGGTTATTGAAAAAGCGCCGGGCAGCTACCGTTACACCTTGACCTATGCCGCCAACGGGCTAACCGCCGCCGAAGGCTATCGCGATTGGACTTACAAAGCCTATCGCTGGCGAATTACCACCGAAGGCAGCATTATTGAGTAATGCCCACCTCGGCCCCGGCCTCAAGCCGCCGGTTGATGGGGCATACTCCCGACCTGAAAACCTTTACAACCTATAATCGCGCTTCCTGTTGGCCATCTGTCATTTGACCGAGTTTGGCATGTTTGGCCCCGGAGCATCGACCATGTACGTACCGATTATCATCAAAACACAGTAACTAGCTAACCACTACAGGAATTAAACCGTGAGACGCTTTTTCAGCCTGACTATCATGCTCTTAGCCCCGGCGATGATGGCCGTAGTGTGCTGCGGCCTGCGCTTACCGACCCCCTCAGCCCCGCAGCGGGTTGTGGTTAAAGGGCTGCTCGATGACATTGTCAACGATGTGATGATTGTGACCCCCTATGTCACCTTAACACCAACGTTAACGCCCACACTATCGGGCAATTCGCAGGGAGCCTCCGTAGCGGGTGGCGCGAATAATGGTGATGGCGGTAACGGCGGGCAAGACGATAACGGCAACCCGATTGCCGGCTCGAAGCCAACCGTCAACCCGTTGCCCACCGCCACGGCCTCAACGGTGCCCAGCCCCACGCCGCTGCCGACGGCCACGCCGTTGCCCACCGCGACCCCGCTGCCCACCGCTACTCTGTTACCGACAGCTACCCCCATACCGCCGACCCCTATCCCCCCTACACCGGATAACAGCAGCAATAATGATGACAATAATGGCGGTGCAAATGACCCTACCCCAACAGCCAAGGCAACCGCAACCGCCAAGGCAACCGCAACCAAAAGCCCAACGCCGACCTTCACCCCGACCGCGCTGCCGGAAGTTTTCTTTGCCCAATCGACGTACTCGGTTGGTGAAGCAGAGGGCGACGGAGTCATTACGGTTAGCCTTGATCGCGTTTCCGGTGAGCCGGTGACCGTCAGTTACACCACCACCAACATTACCGCCTTTGCCCCCAACGACTACCTCTCTACCAACGGCAATCTGACCTTCCCCAGCGGTACGCTGACCCAAACGTTCACCGTGCCTGTCGTTGATGATAATGTCGATGACCCCGACATCGAAGAAGTGGGGCTGAAGCTCAGCAACCCCAAGAATGCAACCCTCGGTACCGACACCGCCGTGCTGGAGATCATCGATGACGACCCCCTGCCCCTGGTGGCATTTGAGTCTCCCAACTACGACATCGATGAGGCCGATACGCCCCAACTTACCATTACGCTTGATCGGCCTTCGGGCAAGAATGTCAGCTTCACCTATGGCCCCACCTCCGGCGGGACAGCCGTCACCCCGGATGATTATCTGGTGATCTTTAATGTCCAGCCTTTGGCCCCCGATAGTACCGGCGTTGGGCCTATCAGTACCACCGTAACCTGGGACGGCGTGGTTGATGATACGGATTGCGAATTCCCGGACCCCAAAACCCTTATTCTCGATCTATCCAGCCTCATCAATCTCGATCCCGGCGATCCTATCACCACCACCATCACTATCTTTGATGACGAACCTTGCTAACTAATCTCAGTTTGATAATGCGTAGGTGACAGTCACTTTTAACGATTTCTAGTGCGTTTAGCGGATAAAATCAGTTTTATTTACCCCTTTTTGAAGTGACTGTCACCTTTTTCCCTATCCCACCAGCGCACAACCCACCCCAACCACAACCGCCGCCGCAGGCGCTGCCACAGGGCGATGGCCTGCCGCTGATCGCTGCGCTCCGGCGGATGAGCGCTGTAGAGCGTGCGCACGTAGAGCTGTGTCAGCCACGCTACCTCGGCTGTCGCGTTATCCAGTATCGCCTGCCAACGGGTCGATTGCGCCAGCCCGGTTAGGGTCTGTTCCAGAGCCGATGCAAACTCAAAGGGTGTATCGCCCGGTTGGTGAGCAACGGCCAACCTTTGGCTCTGCCGCTGCAAGCGCTCGAACAGCACGGTAATCGCTAATGTGGGCGCTAATCGCCCCAGCCACCAGCCATCGATCAAAAGCCATGCTCCGCCGGCTAGCCCGATGAGTGCAATCCCCCCTAGCGTCAATAAGCCCCACCAAACATATGTGCCGCCATACCGGCTGGCCGACTCCCTTTGCAGTGTCTCTATTTCCGTGGGGGGCAAAGGGGCCGCGACTTCCGGCCCACTGTCCGAAATCAGTTGGGCCGCCGTTGGCTCAAAGGCGATCCAGCCGTAGCCGGGGAAGTAGACCTCCGGCCAGGAGTGCGCGTCGGCTGCGGTGACCATGTACTGTTGGGTGGCAGCATCGTACGTACCCGTGGCGTACCCCACCGCCAGCCGGGCCGGGAGACCGGCGGCGCGGGCCAGCACCACCATGGATGAAGCATAATAGTCGCAGTAGCCCCGCTGAAGATCGAATAGGAAATAATCAACGATATCCCGCTGCCGGGGCGGGGTCGATAGGGTGAGCGTATAGGGAAAGTGGCGCAAATAGCTCTCTATCGCCTTGGCCCGATCATAGGGCGTGGGGGCGTCAACGGTTAAATCGCGGGCCAGAGCTAAAACGCGCGGCGGTAGCGACTGAGGCAGGCTAAGGTAGCGGCGGGCGATGCCTTCGGGGTAAGCCGTACCGGCAGCCCGCAGCGACGCCTCAGAGGCGGTACTGACCAGCGCCTCGACCTGGTAGCTATCGGCCTTGATGATGATGCCGAACGGATCACCCGGCCCGCGCCACGCAACCTGGTAAGGCTGGTTGGCCGTCAGGAGATCACCGGCGGCATACAGCCGTCCGCCCTGCGGCTCAACAACGTGTACGTTTTGCCGCAACACGCGCCGGTTAGGCGGGATGGTGCTCGTGGTCGGATCGCCGGCCTCATACGAGAAAGGCTGCGTGGGGCCGGTTTGCCAGCCCCGGCCCGTGTAGCGATCATAGGTCAAGCTGCGCCAGCGGTAGCGCGGCATAGGGTCTTCGGGCGCGTCGATTTCTAGCCCAATCCGCAGCGCAATCTGCTCCGATAGTTCCGGCCCTGACCCCACCAGATGCCCTTGCGGGAGGCCGGGCCGCCGGTACGGTTCCAGGGCACGCGAGGCGGCCACAATCTCGCGGCGCACGCCCAGCGACTCGGCCAGCGGTTGGCTTATTTGCGCCGGAGCGGTAAAGTATCGAGCCACCTGCCGCAGCGATAGCGAGGGCATCAGACTGGCCGCACTGAGTAAGGCAATCGTGATAGTCACCACGGCGATGGCCGTGTCGGTGCGAATATCGTCAGAATAGTCGATGCCCGCAGCCTGCCAGCGCTGCTCGCGCAGGCGGTGTCTGGTCAGGCCGACGAGCAGCAGTGTTGCGCCCAGCATCGAGAAGAGCGGCGTTACGCTGTGGGGATAATAGGCCAGTGTCGCCGCCAGGAACAGTC
>JAGRBY010000313.1 GCA_020433835.1 Anaerolineae bacterium
GCCATCTTGATGATCTCAAAACCGAATTTATCAACATTGCCGCGCACGAACTGCGTACCCCTCTGGGAGCTATGATCGGTTATGCCAGTTTCTTAGAAAAACGGGTTCAACCCAAACTGCATAAATCGGTTCGATTTCTTATTGCCAGTTCACTGCGGATGCGGACAATGGTCGACGCGATGCTGGCCATTCAACGTTTGGATGCAGGCACAGCCTTCTTAAGAATTACAGAAATTCATGTCAGCGATATTATTCATAAAACAGCCAACGATTTTCGCCCCATGGCCGATTTAGAAGGCCACACCATCGAAGTGGATGTTCCCAATGATCTGCCGACTGTACCGGCCGATGCTGAAAAGATAGGGCTTATTCTCTCAAACCTTATCTCAAACGCTATCAAATTTACGCCTGAAGGCGGCAAAATTGAGATCATTGCCCAAGATTATCTTAAGGGTATTCTCATTAAGGTTAAAGACAATGGCGTTGGCATTTCAGAAGAAGATCAAGCCCGGATTTTTGAGCGTTTCTATCAAGTTCGGCCCGATCATCTGGCCGGACACGGCGGGATGGGCATTGGTTTGACGATAGTAAAACATCTTGTCGAATTACATAATGGGCAAGTTTGGGTTGAAAGTGAAGAAAACCAGGGAACAACATTTTCCTTCACTATCCCCAATGAACAATCTGATGACGAGCTTGATGAGGAAACGGAAAAAACGGATGAGCGTAACCTATCCGCCAAACCGACGATCGATGCCCAACCGTTGGTAATCGCAAAAAGTTAAGCACCTATCACGATGAACGACCTGGAAAACACCCCAACTGAATCTCATAAAAAGCCGCGACGTCTAAATGATGTAGACGCGCTGCTCTTAGTATTCCTTTTAATTGGGTGGCTGCTTATCTTTTTATTTGCTACTTTAGGGCTATATCAGGTTGATGAGGGGTGGTTACCCATTAACCCTGTAGTTCGCGCCGCAAATTACGGTGTTGATGCTCAAGATGCTCCCCGATTGGCGCAAATCAAACCAGAAGTTGTCGATGCTGTAAAACAAGATGAAAAGAATAGAGAAGCGCTCAAAACCCCTACACCATTAACCAGCCTTACTCCAATTACCCCCACTACAACCCTGTCACCAACCCCTAGTCCCACCAACCGACCTCCCCTTACCATTAATGCCGGAGGCCCCTACGAGGGCCAAGAGGGCAGTGAAATCGCTCTATCCGCCAGTTTTGATTCTTTATTGGGTATTATTCCCGGCGGCGTTTCTTATTTATGGGATCTCAATGGCGACGGAATTTATGATGACGCTGAAGGGGCCGAAACTACGGTTACCTTTTTAGATGAAGGTGATTACCCCATTAGCGTCAAGGTTGTCGATCTGATAGGTCGGGAAGCCATCGATACTACAGTTGCCAATGTCATTAACGTTGCTCCGGTTGTACAAATTGGCGATGACATCTACACCAGCGAAGGCCGCATAGCCTATTTTGCCGCCACAGCCACCGATCCGGGGCGAGATGTACTTTTTTACCAATGGGACTTTGGCGATGCGACCATCGGTGTTAATAACACGCTGCGTCCGCAGCATATCTTTGGCGATGATGGTGAATATATTGTCACGCTGCGGGTTCGAGATAATGACGGCGGCGAAACTGTTGACACGCTAAAGGCTTATATCGGCAATTTGCCGCCTGATCCTAATGCTGGACCAGATCGCGTTATCAATGAAGGTTCCCCGCTCACCCTCAAAGGCAGCGCCACAGATCCGGCGGGCGATAACGATACGCTGACCTACGCCTGGGATCTTGACTACGACGGCAGCCACTTCGAGCCTGATATAGAAGGGGAGCAGGTAACCCACACCTATCCCGATGGCCCGACAAATATTGTGGCCGCTTTAGGCGTAAAAGATGAAGACGGCGGTGATTCCATCGATACCGTTGACATTACCGTTAACAATGTAGCGCCAACCATAGGCGGCGTGTCAAATAGCGGTCCCGTAGGTGAAGGAAATTTATTAAATATCACAATTTCAGCCGCAGATGTCGGAGATGATCTGCTTACTTACGCCTTCGACTGGAACAATGACGGCAATTACGATACTATCCAGCAATCCAACTCTGCCTCAAATATTTGGTACAACCAAGGGCAATATCGGGTTGGGCTTCGCGTTGATGATGGCGACGGCGGCCAGGTTTTTTCATCAACCGTTGTCTCAACCTTTAACCTCACCCCTACAGCTATTGCCCAATTACCCAAGCAAGCCTACTTTGAAGGCTCCGTTGTACCCTTCGACGGCAGCGAATCGTACGATCCTGGCATCAACGATACGCTCAGCTATGCCTGGAATTTTGGTGACGGGGCGACCGGTTCGGGGGCTAATCCCTCCCATACTTATGCTGACAACGGCGTCTATTCCACAACCTTAACCGTAACCGATGACAGCGGCGCGGTTGATCGAGACGTCATTCCCGTAGAAATTTTAAATGCCAATCCCAGAGGCAATGCCGGGCCAGACCGCGAAATTGATGAAGGCGAAGATGTTACTATCTCAGTTATCGCCAGCGAGGCCAGTGATGTTGGTGATGATACGTTAACATTCGACTGGGATTTTAACTTTGACGGTGCATTTGTCTCACCGGCAGACAAAAGCGGCCAGTCAGCAACGTTTACCTACCCGGAACTTGATGGTCCCAGAGAGATAATTGTAGCCCTGCGAGTTCGCGACGATGATTACCCGGCACCAACCGATAGCGGCGGCGAAATTGGCGAATTTATCGACACATTC
Source organism: Anaerolineae bacterium (assembly GCA_020433835.1). Next base: position 2,793 of record JAGRBY010000313.1, read on the forward strand.
AGGCTTATGGTCAAAAATGTGCCACCCGGCAACGTGGATGCCGGAGGACCATACAAAGGCATTGTTACCCAACCTATTACCCTAACGGCCCAAACAGCTACCGACATATCGGATGATCCGCTGATGTATGCCTGGGACTTGACCTATACCGACAACGATTCGTTTACAACAGATGTAAGAGGGCAGGTTGTTACCCACACTTGGAATACACCCGGGCTGTACACCGTCGGGCTTCGCGTCTCTGACGGAGACGGAGGCGAGACATTTGACACGGCTACCGTCAATGTAAACGCCGTCCCCATTGCCAATGCAGGTGGACCTTACAGTGGTTTGGAAGGCTCACCGATTCTGTTTGACGGTAGTGCTTCCATCGACCCCGACGGCGACAACTTAACGTATACCTGGAACTTTGGCGATGGTACGCTCAACCAAACCGGTATCACGACTACGCACGTTTTCAGTGATAATAACATTTACACAACCACACTAACCCTCCGAGATAGTGACGGTGACGCGAGTACAGACATCGTCACGGCAACCATTTTTAACGCCAACCCAACGGTAACGGCCATACCTAACCAAACCGTCAACGAAGGCCAACCGCTTACACTTGCCGCTTCGGCCACGGATCCGGGCAAGGGCGATAAGCTCACCTACACCTGGGATTTTAACTATGATGGGTCTAATGTGGATAATGATGCCTCCGGGCCAAATGTTACCAAAACATTCCCAGATGGCCCGGCCACCTTTACCGCCGCCCTCCTTGTTACGGATGATGATCATCCCTATGATACAAGCCAGGGTGGTCAAATAGGCAAAGCCTTAACAACTTTCCAAATAACGGTACAGAACACTCCCCCAATTGCCAATGCGGGTCCTCCAAACTACAATGGTGTTGAAGGCAAGCCTCTCACCTTAAATGGTTCGGCTACAGATGCCGGCATCAATGATACACTCACGTTTACCTGGGATTTGGATGATGATGGCATATTTGAAACATTCGGCAGCTCACCCGTCAAAACCTGGGCTACCGGCGGCATTTATCCGATAACCTTGCATGTAACCGATAAGGATGGCGCTTCCGGCACAGATACCGCTACGGTAACCATTGACTCTCTTCCTACCGCAAAGGCAGGTGGGCCTTATAATGGAGCAGAAGGACCGCCCGGCATAACATTTGATGGTTCCGGATCGTTTGATCCTGATAGTGATACTTTAACATATACATGGAACTTTGGCGATGGCACACCAGCAGGTAATGGAGCAGCAGTCAGCCATGTGTATCTCGATAACGGAAGTTACACAGCAACATTAACAGTCAACGACGGACGGGGCGGGACGGCAACGGATCAGGCCACGGTTACTATTACAAACAAGCCACCAAAAGCCGTTACCGGCGGGCCTTACACCGGTAATGAAGCGCAAAGCATTACCTTTGACGGCAGTGGCTCGTCTGATGTTAGCCCCAACGATACGCTCTCCTACGCCTGGAACTTTGGTGATGGCACACCCATTGTCACCAGTGGGGTCGTTGTCACGCACGCCTATGCCGATAACGGCATATACAACGTCAGTTTACAAGTTACCGACGATGACGGCGGCACAAACACAGCCAATACCACAGCGACCATTAACAACCTCAATCCTACAGCCGAAGCTGGTGGACCTTACATAACAACGATCAATGTTGCTGTTTCGCTAACCGGCAGCGGTACGGATGTCGCAGCTGACACCTTAACGTTTGAGTGGGATTTAAACAACGACGGTACATTCGAAACCTCCGGCCTCACGCCCTCCCATACCTGGGCAATGCCAGGGCTAAAAACCGTCACCTTTAGAGTAACCGACGATGATGGTGGCTTCACCACCGACACGGCTACTGTTGACGTAGGCAGCCCACCGACAGCTAACCCCGGCGGCCCCTACACAGCCAACGAAGGCAGCTCCATTACGTTTGACGGCAGTGCATCCACAGATCCGGATGGAGACTCATTAACCTACCTCTGGAACTTTGGTGACGGCTCGGGTACGGCCACCGGAGTTAGTGTCAGCCACACGTACGTAGATGAAGGCACCTACACAGCCGCCAGCCTAACCGTTAACGACGGACGCGGTGGTGTTTCGACCGTACCGGTAACCGTTACTATTAACAATGTAGCACCAACAGCCACTATTATCGGCTCTTATAGCGGCAACGAAGGGCAGAGCATCACCTTTAACGGCAGTGGCAACGACCCCGGCACCAATGATACGCTTACCTACACCTGGGATTTCGGTGACGGCACAACCGGTTCGGGGACTACGTCATCGCATACATATAACGATAACGGTACGTTTACAGTAAAATTAACCGTCACCGATAATAGTGGGGCTTCCGGCAGCCAATCGAAGAGCGTTACAATTGCAAACGTACCGCCATCGGCCAATGCCGGCGGGCCCTATTCGGGTAATGAAGGCTCGACCATTAACTTTAACGGCGGGGGGTCTAGCGACCCCGGCACGAGCGACACCTTAACCTATGCCTGGGACTTTGGCGATGGTGCCACCGGTTCGGGGGTGTCAGTATCGCACATGTATGCCGATAACAGCAACTATACCGTTATCCTGACCGTTACGGATGATGATGGTGGCACTGATACCGATACAATTACCGTGCCTATCGCCAACCTCGATCCCACAGCCAACGCGGGTGGGCCGTATACAACATCGGCCAATACCCCCGTAACGCTTTCGGGCAGTGGCACCGACATTGCAACCGATCCGCTAACGTTTGACTGGGATCTAAACAATGATGGGACATTTGAAACCTCAGGACAATCTGTAAACTTTACCCGCTCCACAACGGGAACGTATACCGTAGTATTGCGTGTTCAAGATGATGATGGAGGATCGGCTACCGATACCACTACTGTACAAGTAAATGGTTTATTACCGTTAGCCTGGCTAAGCTTGCCATTTATCCTGGCCAGGAGGAAAAAGCAAAAAAGACATCGAAAATTTGACAACCTTAAGCATTCTTAGTCAAATACAAAGTCGAAAATTACGAACTCTTATTTATCTAAGCGATAAATCATTCCAGGAGCTATGCATGGCAAGTCAATTTAACTTAGCCTTAATTCCAAAACGTGCCCAAAAATATTTTGAAGCCAACCCCAACGTGTTGGTGGTTGAAGACGACAAAATTATGGGCCAAATGGTTACCGATATTCTCGATGATGTCGGTTTTGAAGTTACACGAGCACCCAACGGTGCAGTTGCCTTTGAAAAGTTGAAAGAAAAACAAATTGATTTTATTATTCTCGATATTCTGCTACCAGAACTGGATGGCTTTCAGATTTACGGCAAACTACAGGAAAATACTGACACAAAAAACATTCCTGTTATGATTGTTAGTGCCTGGGCCGATGAAAGAAACATCGAAAAAGCGTCGCGGATGGGGATCCGCCACTTTTTGCCCAAACCTTTTACTGAGGATGAGTTGATGTACACCATTTTAACGCTCCTCATCGATAGTTCTCATAAAGAGAAATAAAACGCAAGCGTCATTTTTGTAGTCATCAGCGTCAAAGTCAGAGCAAGTTATCAACTTTATAACACAATAATGCCGGGCAATGTTAATTTTTGTGTTTGGAGACACCCGTGGTAATTAATCTAGAATGGCAAGAAAGAGGTCCATTACAAGACGATGGACAGCAGCTTATCTTTAAAGGGCGCGAAATCTGCACCCCCAATAATTATCCTAACCAGTTGCCTTGCCATAACCCCAATTGTGATTGTGGGGGGTTTGAAATAGGGAGCAGAGTAGCCAAACTGTTGGCTTCTCGAAAATTTAGTGAAGAAAATTCGCTTATCTGTGTCAACGCCATCAATAAAGATCGAGACAAGCGGTGCTTGCATACGATAATTTATACCATCACTTCAGTTTCTCCTTATCGGCGCGTAACCGACGATAAATAACTGAGCGGTTTTTCCCAAACAAAAAGCCGGCTATTATAAACCGGCTTTGCTTTATTATTTAAGGCTCAATAGGGATTCCAAGGAGGTTATAGAAATAGAGGCAAGGGTCATGCCCGAATGTCTTTATCGGGCATCCAGCCGGCCTTATGGCGATAGATTCCCGCTAAAAGCAGCGGGAATGACAGCGGCAAGCGTTCCTCCTCATAACACATAGTGAGCCTTACTTAATTACCTCTGGCTGCTATTCAAACACCAACCGATGGACCTTTTTCTTTCCGGCCCGTAACAAAATGCCCTCATCAGTAGCATCCTCAGCCGTCAATTCGGCCGATACATCCTCAATTCGGTTATCATTTACATAGATGCCGCCCTGTTGCAGCATACGCCGGGCATCGCTGCGCGATTTGGTGAGACCCACCTCGGCAAAAATCTCCAAAACGCCCAACCCATCCGCCAACCGCGACCGAGATAGGATTGTCGTCGGCATGGCGTCGATATCGCCACCCTTATTGCTGAAGGCAGCCTGGGCACCGGCTTCGGCGGATTGGGCCTCGCCCTCACCGTGGGTGATAACGGTGGCTTCATAGGCCAACACCCGTTTCGCTTCACGAATTTCAGCCCCTTCCAGCGCCCCCAGCCGTTTAATCTCGTCAATCGGTAAAAAGGTGAATATCTTGAGCAGCTTCTCAACATCCCGATCGTCACAATTAATCCAGTACTGGTAATAATCATAGGGGCTGAATTTACTTGCGTCGAGCCATACGGCTCCGTCAGCGGTTTTCCCCATTTTGGCCCCGCTGGCCGTGGTCAGCAGCGGATAGGTCAGTGCCTGCACCGTCTGCCCTTCCAGCCGCCGAATCAAATCGACGCCGGCCAGCAAGTTACCCCACTGATCATCGCCACCTAACTGTAAGGTACAGCCATAACGACGAAATAGCTCCAAATAATCGTAGGCTTGTAAAATTTGGTAGTTAAACTCAATAAAGCTCAAACCACGCTCTAAACGCTGTTTGTAAGCCTCAGCGGCCAGCATGCGATTAACGCTAAAGTGGCGGCCTATTTCACGCAGAAACGTCACATAATTCAAATCAAGCAGCCACTCGGCGTTATTGGTGGTAAGGGCCTGCCCCTCATCAAACTTGAGATAATGGTTCAACTGGGCCTGAATCAACCGCCCGTTGGCTTCAATAATCTCACGGGTGAGCATTTGGCGCATCTCGGTTTTACCACTGGGGTCACCAATCATCGTGGTGCCGCCGCCAATCAGACCAATAGGCCGATGGCCGGCCCGCTGGAGATGCATCATCGCCATGATGGTTACCAGGTTGCCCACATGCAGGCTGTTGGCTGTACTATCATAGCCGGTGTAAAAGGTCACGGTTTCATTAGCAAACTGCTGCCGCAAGGCATCCTCATCAGTTACCTGCGCCACAAAACCGCGCTCGTGCAAAATATCAAATACATTGTCAGACATACGGTAAAAACTCTTTCAGATCAGGTTTCGTATTACGACCCTATTTTAACCCAAGTTGCCACCTTTAGGCTAAACAACCTAATTGAACCGCAAAGACGCAAAGAACACGAAGATTTTTTATAAAAACTTGGCGAACTTGGCGTCTTCG
>JAGRBY010000314.1:0-2673 GCA_020433835.1 Anaerolineae bacterium
AACACGCTCGGTTACCTGGCTGTTGAGGCTGTGCAAGAGGATTTGAACGTGCCGATTGCCTATTCCGAAAGTGTGGCCGTGCCGGACGTTGAGCGGGTGATGCGCGAATACGTTGATGATGGCTACAACATCATCTTCACCCACGGCAGCCAATTTGTTAGCCAGTCGGCTACGCTGGCCGCCGAGTTCCCCGATGTCCACTTCATCGCCGAGTCGGATGGGACAATTGAGGATGCGCCGGACAACCTGTGGGTTATCGACCGTAACTTCCAGGTGGGCTTTTACCCGCTGGCCGTTGTGGCCGCCCAGCAGTCGCAAACGGGCAAAATCGGCTACATTGGCGGCTTGACCCTGCCCTTCTCCTATGCCGAAGTCCACGCCATCGAGCAAGCCATCGCCGACCAGGGTCTCGCGGTTGAACTGCAACCGGTCTGGGCCGGCGACTTTAACGATCCCACCAAAGCCCGCGAACTGGCCGAAGCGATGATTGGCGAGGATGTCGATGTCATTATCGGCTCGCTCAACCTGGGGATGTTCGGCATCTTTGAGGCGGCCAAAGCCAGCGAGCAAGACGTGTGGGTCACGGCCAAGTACACCGATAAAACAGAGTTCGCCCCGGAAAACTACCTGACCGCCGTCATCTATGACTTCGTTGGACCGCTCAAGGACATCGTCGGGCGCATTGAAGGCGGCGAAGCCGGGGGCTACTATCCGCTGGGCTTTGAAACCGGCGTCCAAATTCAGCCGCTGCAAAACGCCGCGCCCGAAGTAAGCGCGATGTTGGACCAGGTGGTTAAAGAAGTGCAAGACGGAACCATCGAAGTGCAGAAAGATACAACGCCGATAGAATAAAGGAAGATAGAGATAGAGAGGGGAGATAGAGAGGATTATTATCCTTATCTCTATCTCTATCTCTATCTCTATCTGTTTTTGATGATGTCATCCACACCGCTTCTTCACATGCAGGGCGTCCGCAAGACCTTCGGGTCGGTGGTGGCCCTCAACGATGTCACGCTACAAATTAATCGCAAGGAAATCCACGGGCTGCTGGGCGGTAACGGGGCCGGTAAAACCACGCTGATGAACGTGCTGTACGGTCTGTACAAGCCCGACGGCGGTCAGCTTCGGCTCGATGGGCAGCCGGTTGAGATTCACTCGCCCCGTGACGCTATCCGGCAGGGCATCGGCATGGTTCACCAGCACTTTTTGCAGGTCGATAGCTATACCGTGCTGGAAAACATTGTGCTGGGTACGGCCATCAAGAACCGGCCTACGATGCAGCTAGCCGAGGCCGAACAGCAGGTTAAAGCGCTGTCGGAACGGTTTGGGCTGACGGTTGATACGAAAGCGCGGCTGGAGGAGCTGCCGATGGGTGCCCGGCAGCGGGTTGAAATTCTCAAGGCGCTGTACCGGGGCATCAAGATTTTAATCTTGGATGAGCCGACGACCAACTTAACGCCGCAAGAGGTCGACTCGCTGTTTGAGTCGCTACGGGTGATGGTCGGCCAGGGTATGAGCGTGGTCTTTATCACCCACAAGCTGGGCGAGGTGATGAACGCCTGCGACCGCATCACCGTGCTGCGCGAAGGCCAAAGCGTACTGACTCTTGATCGGGCCGAGGCCTCGCCGGAGTCGCTGGTGCATGCCATGGTCGGCGAGGAGCTGGACGTGGAGCACAGCCTGCTCTTTTCAACCGACAAGGCTGTGGGCGACGCGCCCGACCGCGAGCAGCCGCCGGTTTTGCATATCGACACGGTAACGGTGCTGGGCGACAACCAGCAGCCGCTGCTCAAGGAATGTTCGCTAAACGTATATCCGGGGGAGATTGTGGGCATTGCCGGGGTGGCCGGCAACGGGCAGCGGGCGCTGGCCGAAACCATTCTGGGGCTGCAAGGGCTAACCGCCGGCCACATCAGCATCGCCGGCACCGACGCAAGCCGGACACCGACGGTTAAACTACTGGAAAAGCTGGTCAGCTACATCCCCGAAGACCGGCTGCAAGATGGCTTCCTGCCGTCGGCTACGGTGGGCCAAAATCTTATTCTGGGGCTGCACCGGCGCGAGCCGTACAGTAAGAACGGCTTCCTCAACTGGCCGGTTATCAATCGGGCCGCCCGCAAACTAATCGGCGAGTATAAAATCCGCACGCTGGGGCCGGATGATACCGGGGCCAACCTGTCGGGCGGCAATATCCAGCGGGTGATGATTGCCCGCGCCTTTTCCTTTCCCGCCCGGTTGGTGGTGGCCCACAACCCCACCCAGGGGCTGGACATCCCGTCGATTGAGTTTGTGTTCAGCAAGCTGCTGGCCCACAAGGCGGCGGGTGGGGCCACGCTGTTGATTTCGGAAAATTTGGACGAACTGCTGCTGCTGTGCGACCGGATTGCGACCCTGTATCGGGGCCAAATTGCCGGTATTCTGGAGCGGGACGCCTTTGATAAATATGAGATAGGACGGTTGATGAGTGGCGCTCGAATTGACACCTGAGGCACCGGGCGGAGCCGCGACCCGCCTCAAAAGCGTCGCGGGTAGCCTGCTGCCCTACCTTATTGCGGTGGCGGTGGCCTTTATCGTGGCCGGGCTGTTCATCGGCCTGATGGGCTTCGATGTGCTGAAAGCCTACAGCACCATCCTCTTTACGTCGTTCAAATCGACCAACGGCTTTGTGCAGAC
>JAGRBY010000314.1:2773-8348 GCA_020433835.1 Anaerolineae bacterium
TTTGTGCCGCTGCTGCTGCAAGCGCTGGCCTTCACCGTGCCGCTGGCCGCCGGCAAGTTCAACATCGGCGGCGAGGGCCAAATGCTGGTGGGGGCTATCGGCGCGGCCATGGTCGGCATCCTCTTCGCCGATTTGCCGATGGTGGTGCTGCTGCCGCTGGTGCTGCTGACCAGCGTTCTGTTTGGGGCGCTGTGGGGCGCAATCCCGGCCTGGCTGCTGTACCAGTTCAACATGAACGAGATTTTGACGACGGTGCTGCTCAACTTTGTGTCATTCAGCCTGGTCGATTACGTCGCCACTGAAATCTATCGCGATCCGACGGCGGGCCACCCAACCACGGTACCCATTGGCGCGGGCGGCGAGCTACCACTGCTCATCAGCAGCCCCCCGCTCCACTCCGGCCTCATTTTGGCGATTGTCGTCGCCGTGGCGGTTTATATCTATACCAACCGCTCATCCGCCGGTTACGAGCTGGTGGTGACTGGGGCTAATCCGCGGGCGGCGGGGGTGTTCGGCATTCCGGTGAGGCGGGTGTTTATCGCCTCGCTGGTTATCGGCGGCATGCTGGCCGGGCTGTCGGGCGGCATCGAGGTGGCCGGCAGCCATCACCGTTTGATCGAGGGCATGCAGTCTAATGTGCTGCTGCTGGGCATCATTGTCGGCCTCATTGCCAAAGGCAACAATATGGCCGTGCCGTTTGTGGCCTTCTTCATTTCTATTCTGGAAGTTGGGGCCAGCGCTATGCAGCGCACCCTCCTCATCCCCGGCGAGATGGTGTTTATTGTCGAGGCGTTGATTTTGTTGTTTGTGTTGCTGTCGGATGTGATTAGGAAGAGATAAGGAGATTGGAGATTAGAGACTGGAGATTAGATGACTGGAGATTGGAGATTGGGAAATGGTGTTGGCGATCTTAGAGCCTGGGTTTCTGATTTGAAAGCGGAAGGAGATTAGAGGTTAGATGGCTAGAGGTTGGGAGATGGTATTTCGTCTCCAGTCTCCAGTTATCTAATCTCCACCACTATGGACCAAGCACAACTAATCAACTTTGCGAAACTGGTGATACTGGCGCTGGTGCCGTATGTGCTGGCTAGCCAGGGGACGATGCTGGGTGGGCGGACGGGGATTTTCAACGTGGCCCAGGAAGGGATTATGCTGGTCGGGGCGTCGGTCGGCTTTTTGGCGGCGTATCTGTCGGGCAGCCTGTTGGTGGGCGTGCTGGCGGCGGCGCTGGTTGGCGGGGTCTTTGGGCTGGCGCTGGCCTACTTTACCACCACGCTGCGGATGGACCAATTTGTCATTGGCTTGGCGCTGTTCTTCATCGGCCTGGCACTGTCGACGCTGCTCTTTAAGTTTGTCATCGGCGTAACCCTTCGCCCGCCGCTAGTGCCAACGCTGCCGAACATCGCCATCCCCGGCCTGGCCCAGATCCCGTTTGTGGGCGAGGTCTTGTTCACCCAGAACTTACTGGTCTACTTTACCTTTCTTGTGTCGGCCTTTCTTTATTATCTGCTGTACCAGACCAGTTTCGGCCTGGAGCTGCGGGCCGTGGGCGAAAACCCCAAGGCCGCCGATAGTTTGGGCATCAACGTGACGCTTATGCGCTACGGCGCGGCCATTGCCGGGGGCATGCTGATGGGCATCGCCGGGGCCTACCTGCCGATGGTCTACACCGGCACCTTCACCGAGGGCATTGTCCGCGGGCGGGGCTGGCTGGCCATCGCCCTGACGTTCTTTGGCGGCTGGCGGCCCCATTTGATTTTCCTGGGGGCGCTCTTCTTCGCCGGGGTCGAGGTGCTGTCGCTGCGGGTGCAGGTTATCGGCAGCGCCGTGCCGTACCAGATTTTGCTGATGCTGCCCTACATCGCCACCATTTTGGTAATGATGCCGGCCTTCAAGGGCGTTCGCGCTCCGGCTTTCTTGGGGCAGAACTACGACAGAGAGAAGCGGACGCAGGTGTAGGGGGAGATTAGGAGATTGGAGACTGGAGATTGGAGATTTCAAAACGCTTTGACTCTGCTTGGAAAGCATGTTACTATTGCGCTTCTACTGTCAGTGTCCTTGTTCTGCTAATGTCAGGCAGTTTAAGCGGAGGGTGCTATGAGCAATGACGTTTTCATCTCTTACTCTCGCCGGAATAAAGCCTTTGTCCAAAAATTAAACCAGGCTTTGGCCGATAAAGAGCGCCAGGTGTGGGTCGATTGGGATGACATCCCGCTTACGTCCGATTGGTGGGCCGAAATCCAAGAAGGCATTGAAGGGGCTGACTCGTTCGTCTTCATTATAAGCCCCGACTCAATCGCCTCGAAAGTGTGCGGCCAGGAACTTGACCACGCCATCGCTTGCAACAAACGCATTATTCCGGTGGTCTATCGCGATTGCGACAACGTCCACGCATCGCTGGGGCATATCAACTGGCTCTTTTTTCGCGACACCGATGATTTCGACACAGCCCTTACAGGTCTACTGACGGCTATCGACACCGATTTGGATTGGGTCAAGGCCCATACCCGGTTGACGGTGCGGGCCATAGAGTGGGACAAGAAAGAGCGCAACGCCAGCTATCTCCTACGCGGCGATGACCTGACCGACGCCGAAAAAATGCTGAGCGAGGTCGATAAGAAGCCGCGTCTAACGCCGTCGCAGTCGCAATATATCTTAGCCAGCCGAGGAGCACAAGAAGCCGAGCGGCGACAAGAGTTGGAAGCGGCCCGGCAGTTGGCCCACGAGACGCAAGCTCGCCTGGAGGCCGAAGAACGGCGTTCGCAAGAGCAGGCCGAAGCCGCCGCCAAATTGCGACAGCGGGCGCGGATCATCATCGGAGCGCTGGCTGCCTTTATTGTTGTGGGCCTGGCGGCCCTCTTTTTGATGATACGAACCGGTGATTTGGTTGTTCGACAGGACTCGTTGATACAGAGTGTAATCGACTCGGACGATCCGATAACTACCGAGCAATTTTGCTGGTTCGGTGCCCTCAACGGGGTTCCCGACGACGTATTACCGGCTTGCGACAAGGCCGTCGAACTGGAGCCGACAGAAAGTAGCGCTTACGAAAGTCGCGGCCTGGCCCTGGCGCTGCTGGGGGATTATGAACAGGCTATTGAGGATTTTCATCGGGCTATCGAAGCCGAACAGGCTATGGACAACGACGAGGATTTGATAGCCCAGTGGGACTATTATATTGAAGCCCTTCAAGCCGGCCAAGACCCGTTTGATGACGAGCTCCTAGCTGAGCTTCGCCGGGATAACATTTATGATTTCCAGGAAGAGTAACGGCATCCGTACATGGTAATTGAGTTTTAGAAACCAGGGTTTTGATCTCTAATGGATACTCTGTTGGGGCAAAAGACGCTTCTTTATTAACGCTAAAAACCCTGGGGTCTTATCGCTTTACCATTTACTCTTGTCACAACCCGTTAGGACAGACACTTCACGTTTGCCCCAAAACTACTTTAAACATCAAGGATACTTATCCGTATGTCAGCCACAAAAACCGAAGTCCGACGCGGGACGTATTACGATTCCGTCGTCCTCATGCAGTTACAACTAGCGCTTTCACAATTGCCCGGTGTCCGCAACGCCGGGGTGATGATGGGCACCGAGGCCAATAAGGAGCTGCTCGACCAGAGCAACCTGCTTACAGCCGAGGCCAAAGCGGCGCTGCTCGATGACTTAATCATCGCCATCGAAGGCGATGACGAAGCCACCGCCGGGTCTGCGCTGGCGCAGGTCGATAGCCTGCTAACGCGCCGCCGCAGTGCCGCCGCCGATCAGGATTACCTGCCCCAGAGCCTTGATGCCGCTACCAAAGCGCTGCCCGAAGCCAACTGGGTGCTGATTTCTGTGCCGGGTCGCTACGCCGCCGGGGTCGCCCGCGATAGCCTGGCCCAGGGCAAACATGTCTTCCTCTACAGCGACAACGTCTCGCTGGAGGATGAAATTTCGCTCAAACAGAGCGCCGCCGCAAAAGGGCTGCTGGTGATGGGTCCCGACTGCGGCACCGCCATTATCAACGGCGTCGGCCTGGGTTTTGCCAACGGCGTGCGCCGGGGGCCGATTGGCGTCGTTGGCGCATCGGGCACGGGCTTGCAGCAGGTGACGGCCCGCATCCATCAATTGGGCGGCGGCATCACCCACGCCATCGGCACCGGCGGGCGCGATCTGTCGGAGCCGGTCGGGGCCATCACCGCCCGCCAGGCGCTCGACCTGCTGGCCGGTGATGAGGCGACGCAGGTTATCGTCCTCATCTCCAAACCACCCGCCGCCGCCGTGGCCGATGATCTGCTGCGCGTAGCACGGGCCACCAACAAGCCGGTCGTCGTTAACTTCATCGGCTACCAGCCACCCGCCCATCTCCAGCAGGATGAACAGCTCCATTTTGTCTCCACGCTCGACGGTACAGCCGAATTGGCGGTGAAACTTGCCGAGTCTCCTCTGGTCGAGCGCCCCGTTACCCAACCGGCCAGTCTACCCTTCGCCCCTGAGCAGCGCTACCTACGCGGCCTCTTCTCCGGCGGCACCCTAGCCTACGAGGCGCTGCTGCTGCTGCAAGATTACTTGCCACAGGTATTCTCTAACGCGCCGCTCAACAAAAAGGCCAAGCTAGCCAACTCGCTAACCAGCCAGGCCCACACCATTGTCGACTTGGGTGAAGATGAGTTCACCGTGGGCCGCCTGCACCCGATGATGGATAACACCCTGCGTCTCCAGCGGCTGGCCCAAGAAGCCGCCGACCCGGAGGTCGCCGTGCTGCTGCTCGACGTGGTTTTGGGCTACGGCGCACATCCCGATCCGGCTGGGGAAATCGCGCCGGTGGTGAAAAAGGCTAAGGCTAAGGCTGAGGCTGAGGGTCGATTTTTGGAAGTTGTCGCGATGGTCGCCGGTACGGATGAAGATCCGCAAGATATGGCCGCTCAGATCGAGCAGTTGGAGCAAGCCGGAGCAAGAGTCGAAACCAACAATGAAATCGCCACCCGTTATGTGGGTGAACTGCTACGCCCGCTCAACACCGCCAGCGGTCTCCCGCCCGTCGACGGGGCGGCACTGCATCAACCGCTAGCCGGCATCAACGTCGGCGTCGAGACGTTCACCGCGAGTCTCAAAGCCCAAGAAGCGCCGGTCGTTCACGTCAACTGGAAGCCACCGGCGGGAGGAAATCAAAAGTTGATGGGGATTTTGGAACGGATGAAAAGGAAAGGGAATTAGAGATTAGATAACTGGAGATTAGATAACTAGAGATTGGAGACTAGAGATTGGAGAAGTGGAGGAGTGACAGGCTAGTGCAGAATTGATGTTTTGAAAGGGGTGCATTGTGGGTATTGAGCTGGAAGATTTGCGAGTGCTGCAAAGTGCTGAAAGCGTGGCTGATGAGGTTTGGAAATTTGTAGTGAGTTGGGATAAGTTTGCCCGAGATGTCGTGGGCGGTCAGTTAGCCAGAGCAACAGACTCGATTGGAGCGAATATTGCCGAGTCCTTTGGCCGGTTTCATTACGGTGAGAAACTAAAATTCCTATACTATGCACGCGGCAGTCTGTTTGAGACAAACTACTGGCTCAACCGTTCCTCAAAGCGTAACCTC
>JAGRBY010000315.1 GCA_020433835.1 Anaerolineae bacterium
ATTTTGACATTCCAGTTGACGCCGGTTACGCCTATGTTATTATTACCCATCGCGCCAATTGTGCCCGATACATGGGTACCATGTCCCAAACAGCCACCTCCGGCCGGCGAGGGATCGTTATCATCATCGGAAAAGTCCCAACCGTACACATCATCAATAAAGCCATTGTTATCATCATCAATACCATTGTTTGGGATTTCGCCCGGATTGGTCCAGATATTGTCGGCTAAATCTTCGTGATTGCGATCAACGCCTGAGTCGATCACGGCGACGACCACCGTTTTGCTGCCGGTCGTAATATCCCACGCCTCGGGAGCATCGATATCGGCATCCGGGGTGCCTCCATCTTGGCCGATGTTGTGCAGCCCCCACATTTCACCAAATTCAGGATCATTGGGCAAGGTATCGTCTAGATAATATAAGCCGTTGGGCTCGACAAAATCAACCAGAGGATGTTTTTCTAGAATTTTAATAGCTTTTTCGACATCAAGATTATCCGGTAGTTTGAGGTGGAAGACGTCGATCAGTTTAAAGTGCTCAAGGGTTCGGGTTGCCAGTTGTTTATGAATGGTATTAATTTGACTGCTGGGAACACCGTCTTTAAGTTTTACCAGTAATTCACCGGGAACGAATTTTGGACGCTCTATTTGGGCTGGAGGCGGAGATGCATAACTTATCGAGACAGCTAGAATAAATAAAATGGTCACAAAAACGGTCAAACTAACATATCTTTTGGACATCATTGGCTCGCTTTCAATGTATAGTGACTCTCTATTTTTATCCGACATTACTTTCTAAAAACAATCGGCAAATAGACTTTGTTACTAAAGTTAGGCGCCGGGAAAACTTCTTTGTGGACTTCAAGCGGATTATTAACGTATTGATAATAGGTTGCTCCTTTATTGCCTTGTTTGCCCGATAAAATATATTGAATACTAAGGTAGGTCAGCTTTTTAGATGTAGGATTGGATATTTTAATGCCCGAGTCGCCGTATGATTTTTGATCGCCTGTGTCATTGGAGTCGGTAGCGCTGTTATCTTTGTAGTAATAGCTCACCGTGCCGGATACATCTTCTAAATCAAAAACTTGAATGGTGGTGCCGCTGTTTAAGCTAACTTGCCGCCAGGGGGTGTTCAGTGGAGTAGCTTTTACGGGGTCGGGGCTGCCGTTGATGGTTACTCCAGAGGGCGTATTTTCATTATAAAATGTGCCATTGACGGCATTTGCGTTTAAATCGGTTGATAGACGAGCTTCTTTGATAGTGCCTTCTTGCGATGAGAAATCGATGATTGTTTCCGTTTGGATATAAGAGGCATAAGCCAGGGTGGTAACCGAACCGCGCTTGGAGATAACCCTTACCAGACCATCCTTAACCAAAGTGACGGCTGGCGCTGGCAAGTCGCTTTCATTAATTTCAAAAGGAAAACCCATAAAAGAACCTTTAATCCGCACTTTCGTGCGATCGAGAATATCGCTGCCGCCAAATAGCGTCATGTTATTTAAGCCGGCGTGATTGGTGGCATAATCAAACGTGTAATTTGTAGCACTAACGCGTTGATTACTGGCTGAGTAACTTACGTAATCGGTAGATGTATTAAGAGACAAAACCGTAGAGCGCACAATATAGACCCAACCTTTGGCCGATGAATTGAGCGGATCACTAACCTCAATTTCATGCCAGGTGGGGCTGATGGGCAAAGATCCGGTAATGGATGTTGTCGCTTGAACGCCCAAATCTTGGGCCATAAACACGATTTCATCATTAATATCCATCAGATTATCTTCCGTACCCACATAAGTTCCGGAGCTTGATTTCTCATCGATTTGGAATGGAATTTGTTCCCAACTTCCTCCGATTTCACGATAGACAAAAATTTGATTGAGCGGTACATCCGGGAAAATACCGGTAACGGTTACCGGCTCTAAGCCTCGGTTGACTATAGCTGCTGTGTTGCTATAAGATTGTCGGGCAGAAGTTGGCGGTGCCAGAAGGTGGTAGGTTAGGCCTAAAATTATCATGGCAAAACCCACACTTATAGCTATTCGTCCAGTATACTTCAAATATCTCATTAAATTTACCTCTCCATAAATTGTTTTAACACATCCGGTTTTTCGACCAGTTTTTCAGGGACAACAATGGTGAACGAGCGTACAAATGTATGCGTGAAAGCGTCTTGGCTTTTAGGAAATTTTGTTTATGGCTATAAATGTCTGGGCAAATGGTGCCGGCAGGTAGCGGATAATAGGCCACGGTCCGGTCTCGAGCAAAATCGGTTCTTGACTTAGGTTAGAGATGTGCCAGAAGGTAAGGGTCGCAATTTGAAGCGATGACAGCACTTCCTTGATAGCAATCGAAGGCTTAGGCAGATCGATAGGTGTGAGAGCTACAAATTTAAAGTCTTGCATAAATTACTGATCCTTATTAAGGATATGAGTTACGCAGCTCAAAAGGTGACAGTCACTTGGCAGTGATAAATCGACCTATTTGGGCCAAACGGGCGTACATTCTCAATCAAAAAGTGACTGTCACCTTGTTCGTTCGCCCAACTGCGTAAGTCATAAAGGATACAGCTTGCTCAACGGGTTAAATTTTTTTTAGGAACGTAAATTGTTGAGGTGGATAAGAACCGGCCTGGAAGTTCATATCCAAAATTAGTATTTATTCAGCAGATAAGGTGACTGGCACTTAATTCCGATAATAGCAGCGTTGTATTCCGCGCAATGGTCTCGATTTGAGCTAAAGTGCCAGTCACCTGAGCAGTTACCAAAATTAAAAAGGGTTAGTTACCTAAGTTCGATAATTAGACAGGCCTACGGCAATAGTGAAAATGCAAAAGATTTTGGGAGACGAGGCTTGTTAAAATGGTTAACAAATTGGCAGGTTCCACCTCGCCTTTAAGTGGAAGTGTGGCAGAAGTAGGTTTTTAGCTTTACAAGATCAAATGGGGAATTTGTTTTGGGGTGGCAAATTGATCTATTTGTAATTTACCCAAATACCGTTTGCTCCTACAAAGTGTAGGCTATTATTTTTTGACAAAAGTATAAATGAGCACAACAAGATATCCTCTGCTGAAGCAGATAGGGATAATATATCATACATTACATGAATTTCTACTCCCATATGGCGTATCTTGTGTAAGTGATATAGGCTATTTTGCTTAGGCTGTATCACTTATTTTGAGATTTGGTCTAAGCTATTTGTATACTGATTTTAATCTTCTAATGCCTCCGGTGTCTTTTCAACCAAAAAACGCCGAATAGCCCTCAGTGAAGCCTTTAGAACAGTTTCACCTAAGGGAACCATTTTTATATCGATGAACAGGCCTTCTTCATGGATATCATCATCCATCTTTTGAATTTCTTCGCGAAAAATTTGAAGCATTTCATCTTCATGCTCTTCTAAAAAACGTGCCAAATCATGCCGAACGAGTTGAAACACGACCTCGCGGATGATGCGTCTCACGATATTTTCCTCATGAATACTCTCTTATTATTAGTGGCTAAGGGTGGATTTAATCTCTTCAACGGAGAAAGGCCAGGTTAATTCTTGATTTTGGTCGAGTATAATAATCACCGGGATAAGGTCAGCATAAGCCGTTTCTAAACCGTTATGCGGATGGGTGATATCAACAACATCAATATTTAAGGGGATGTCTAAAGCTACGGTAACAAGCATATTGTATGCTTCATCGCAGGCAGGACAGTTAAGTTTTGTGTAAAACCGCACATGTCTCATACTCCACATTATACACAAAAAGCCGAAGCTGTCACTAGGCTTCGGCCTTAAATTTGTGAAAATTGGCTGGGAAATAGATTTAGCTGAATTCCAGCAACCACTCCGGCGCAATGCCGTTAAAGAAGGTATTGAGGATGGTAAAGTAGCCGGTTACCAGCAGAACACCCACAATAATAATGAAGGCACCGCTTAACCGCTCGATAACGGGCAGGTAGTGATTGAGCTTTTTCAACC
This sequence comes from Anaerolineae bacterium, assembly GCA_020433835.1. Next base: position 3,972 of record JAGRBY010000315.1, read on the forward strand.
GACTTGTCGCCGCAGTGAGCATCCAAGCTGTTACCAAAAACGGGATAGCCAACCCCATTGAATAAACAAACAGATAAAACATGGAGAGAAGAACGTTTTGGCCCTGAATTGCCAGCGTTAATATGGCCCCCAACAGTGGCCCGATACACGGTGTCCAGCCCGCCGCAAATGTCATGCCGATGATGCCGCTGCGGGCATAACTGGGCGCTTGACCCTGCCCGTATTCCATTTTCTTTTGCATGTTAAAAATGGGGATATTGATGATGTGCATAATATGCAAACCAAAGACAATCAGCAGCAGCCCGCCAATCCAAACCAGATAATTGGTTAGGGCCCCTAATGAGCCTCCTAAAAAACCGGCCGGTGCTCCAAAAACCACCACAAAGATAAAGGTAAAGCCGGCCACAAACATAAGCGCGTGGGTGAAGACCACTTTTCTGGAGGGTGGTTCATCGCCGGTAAGGGTTGAGCCTGATAGATAGCCCAAATAAACCGGAATTAAGGGCAACACACAAGGAGAGATAAAAGACAGTAAACCCGCCAGAAAGGCAGCGAAGATAGTAATATTTTCGAATCCCATTGTGAGCATAACTCCTTTTAGTTCGGGTTTCAAAAAATTGAATTTGATGGTGTTGTTCGATAAATGAAATTGCAACTACAAAAGTACGGAGATATCGCGCGTCGGTAGCGTTAGAACCCCGGTTTTTCTTCAATAGGAGACCGGCAAAGGCTTATTTTTGGTGCTCAATTGGGCAACATGCTTACAATTTAGGCCAAAACCGGGGTTCTTTCCCTCGCTACACGGTTTAATGTTGCGTTACCCGCGCGTCTTACAACCAATTTATCGTGTAAATCTAACAAATATCTTACGAGCGATAAGTTTTTTGATGCGTTTATTGTAGCCGGAGTTGGTCCGACTGTCTATTCCGACATCGATTCTTCTTGGGCTAGTTGTTCCAACATAGCAACATCGTTTTGGAGATGGCGTTGGCGGCTAACGATGCTGTAAATAAAAACAAATGAAACCAGCCAGAAAACGCCGTAGGCGGCGGCCAGATAAATTGTGTCTCCCATAATCATCTTTCCTGAAAAATAAGTCTAATAAATACAGTTTTAACGATACAACAAGCGTTGCTTAAGGGTATCGACCCGCCGCTGCAGATGCTCGAGTTTAATGCGGTGATACATAAGGGTAATATAAAAGATAGTAAAAGTGACCACACAAAACATTAACGTGGTTTGAATACTGGCCGACATGCCAAAACCACCCATCGCTTCATCGGCATTGTTACCGGGGGCGACAACTGCCGGATGGATAGTACGCCACCAGCGAATGGCCATCCAGTTGAGCGGCACCGAGAACGAAGCCAGCAGAGCATACACCGCGCCAAAGCGAGCGCGTCGATCCGGATTGTCGATAGCCCCGCGCAGCATCAGGTAGCCCACATAGAGCAGCCAACAGATGGTTGAAATCGTCAGGCGCGGATCCCACGTCCACCACACATTCCAGGTAGGTTTGGCCCAAATCGAGCCGCTAATAATTACCATGGTGAAAAAAGCCAGACCAATTTCAATCGATGACAAAGCCCATACATCCCATTTGTCCCGCCGGGTGATTAAATACAAAATCGATACCACTGCGGCAACAACAAAGGCCAAGAAGCCAACCCAGGCGGAACTGACGTGAAAATAGAAAATGCGTTGGGCATACCGCTCGGCGGGTGCGGTGAGGTTGACGGCGTCAGGTGCCCAGATCAAGGCCATGTAAAGCGCTGCTAACATCAAAATACCGCTGATAACGGTTAAGATTGCCCCGATATTAAAGGTGCTTGCTGTGGTTTGCTTTGATTTTTCCTGTTGCGAAAGCATAGCTTTTGTCGCCATAGTGTGAACTTTTACTCCTCAACTACAAATTCAAACAACATAAACGAGGCCGCGATAAAAATAACATCGAAAGCAACCAGCAGAGCCAGCCATTGGCTGACCTCGTCGAATGGAATGTTATCTAAGATAGCCGCCGTCAGACGCACGGCCGCCAGCATGGCGGGGATAATAACCGGAAAGAGCATAATCGGCAGCAGCACGTCACGTGCTCGGGTATGCACGGCCATTGCTGAAAAAAGCGTGCCGACACTGGCAAATGCCAGGCTGCCTAAAAAAACTACCCCGGCCAAAAGCGGTAAAGTCCCCAGCGGCTGGTTAAAGAGAATAATAAAAAAGGGTAGAATGATAATTTCGACCAGGCTGATAAACAAAACATTGCCGATCATCTTGCCCAGATAGATCGCGCTTCGATCAACCGGGGCCAGCAATAAGCCATCAAGCACGCCTCGATCACGCTCCAAAACAAAGCTTCGGCTTAGGCCCAACATGCCGGCAAAGGCAATGGCTACCCACAAGACCCCCGGTGCCAGCGTTTGCATATTTTCGGCCCGTAAATCAAATGCGAAGTTGAAAATAAAAATAATCAGCAAGGAAAAGACAAACATAGCGCTGATCATTTCTTTGGTGCGGAGCTCGGTTGCAACGTCTTTGCCGATGATGGCTGCTACTTTTCGCAGGTAGCTGCCAAATCCACGGGTTGTAGTGGAGGTAGTTGGTATGAAGTCTGTCGCCATTTGCATCTTCGTGAATAAAGGCACATAGAGTATGCCACTGTTGCAGCAGTGTGTCAATGCATTTTAGCAGGATTAGCAAAAGTTGCTAATTTTGGCTTGGGGGTGCGGTTTTGCTTAGCATTGGAGGAGAGTTTCTACATTGAAGATAGTAGCGGATAGCCGCAGCTAAAATGATTAACATCGTAATTGGCAACACCAGCGTGGTCATAATCGATATAAAAGGGGTGAGGGCCGGATTTGCCGTGGCACTGAGGAATAAGTAGGTGGTGTAAGCGGCATAATACAGTGTGAGAACGCTACCTTCCCAGCGATCAATTCTGTACTGGGTATAAAATACAGGAATACAGATAATCGCCACGGCAATCATAATGGGAATATCGCTTCGGAGTGCTAATGGTGAAACAATGATGCCCGAAGGTGAAACCGCGCTGCCTAAACCTAAGACCACCAAAATATTAAATATATTACTGCCGACCGCGTTGCCCACGGCAATATCGCCTTTTTTCTGGGTACTGGCAATAATGGAGGTTGCAATTTCCGGCAGCGATGTTCCCACGGCGATAATGGTTAGCCCGATCACCAACTCACTCACCCCCAGCATTCTGGCTACGGCCACCGCCCCGTCAATCAACCATCGCGCTCCGAGTACAAGCATAACCAGGCCGAGGAGAATAAACCCAATTTGCTTAATAAAATGACTTGCGTCTTTGGCCGGAGAGACGGGGATATCTGCTTCCTGCGCCGCGGCGGCTTTATCGGCCTTAACTTGTTTGCGGCTTTTACGAATAACATAGGTCGTGTAAGTAATGGCCCCTACGAAGAGAATAAGACCATCAACCTGGCCAATTCGGCCATCAAGCCCCATTAGCCATACTATGCCCGATAGAGCGACCATAAGCGGCAACTCTAGCCGCAAAAGTTGTTTATTGACCAGCAGCGCCCCATACATAGCAGCTAAACCCAATACCAGCAGAATATTGGCGATGTTGCTGCCCACAACATTGCCCATAGCCAAATCGGCCTGACCGGCGTAGGTAGATTGAATGGTTACCGCCAGTTCAGGCGCACTCGTGCCAAAGGCTACAACAGTTAGGCCCACCACCAAAGGTGAAATGCCAATGGCTATGGCTAAACTCGATGCTCCCCGTACCAGGAATTCAGCTCCGGAAATGAGTAAAACAAATCCGATCATAAACAAGATAAACGTGAGGAGATCCATACGTTAAACCTTTATATAAGATCCTGATTAAACAGCTTTGGCAGAATGGATGGTCTGCAAGCGGTCAGGTGCCTTTAAAGAAAATTACGCACTTGATAATTATACCAATTAGTGCAATAAGAGGAAATGTTGAAGCGTTCCTCAAATTTTTTACAGGGATGTATGAAAGGGGTGTCATTCACCAGTGATGGCTTAGGTTAGGGAGGCCGACACTCCTTACAGGACGACACCGACAATGAAAATCTTTTGCTATCAGCTACCGGCTATTTTCATAGGAGCAGAAGCGCAATCGTTTCATCCGGCTTGCTTCGCACCTCAAATACACGGGGAGCTAACTGCTGTTTATTTATCATTACAGGACTCACGCACAGAGTAAAACAATTTAGCAAATTGTTCCGAATCTTGGGCACACAGGTGGCGCAAATTGGCAATTTACGCTACAAAATTCCATGGTTGCGTAAGCCCTAACCCGGACGAGCCGGAATCAAAAGTGCAATAAAAAACG
>JAGRBY010000316.1 GCA_020433835.1 Anaerolineae bacterium
CATCTTCGCCTTCTTGGGCGTTGACCACGGTAGAACTTATCGGCACAACAAACACCCCAAAAATAAGGGCGATTGCAATAAGCAATCGAGATAAAAACGGTTTTTTCATTTGAAATTCTGCTCCTTTAATAATGAACATTTTAATTACAGCCCCAATTTATCACGTGTGGCCCCCTCAGGTCAATAATTCTTTGGTAGTATTAGGGGTAATTTTCTACTCCTCAAAGAACTTTTCCCATAAAGTACCCATAAATCGCGCTTTTATTTCGTCATAATTTGCAATTTGGGCAGAAAGTTTTCCATGCGATTGCTTGAAGGTCGCGGGTTTTAACGGCTTGGAGTCTACCTCTAAAAACTGTTGAACATACTGCATTTCTGTTTGAAAATCTTTAGCCAAATTTTCATAAACAACTTCAATCATCTCATGATCCTTAAAGAATTCATCATACTCTTTTTCCCAGGCAATGGTTCCTTGAAATGATTTTAGACACTCTTCATAAGTGAGCGTCATCGCAGCGTTCTTTTGTATTGGGGCAGAAGTTTTTACCCAGGTGTGATTATCTAAAGCACGTTTATGGGAAAGATGCGTTTTGAGAATATTTTTCCGTTTTATGTGAATAATCTTTAGATCTTTTCGATCCTTCAAATAACTCCAAATAGGCATCCAGGCTTCGTTATGGGCATGGTAGTAGAAAAGTTTAAAGCCTACCGCCGAAATGTGACGGGGAAAAGGTCTAAACGCTGTCGACTCTAAAAATTCGAGGGGACGTTCTTGCATCAAAGCAAGCGTTTTCGTCGATTTGGGCAGATTTGCGTCCCAAAGCGGCTCGTTATAATTTCTAAAAATCTCATTATAAGTAACAATTTGGCTGTGCGAGTTGAGAAGGCTACGCAAGAGGGTTGAACCTGTTCGCGAGCGACCTAGAATAATGAATTTTACATAATCTGAGTGACCGCCCATTAATCCGCTGGAAATTGCAAAATTTCGGCTGTTAAAAACAAAGCGATCGCGCAAATTGCTCACTTTACTACGGATTTGATGGGGATTCCCTAACAGATCTTTCATACCAACACATAGTTAGCCGTTAAACTTACTTGGTTTTTACTTATGAAACTAATGATGAATATTTTTTTCTTACAAGTAAAACGAAAGGATGAAGTACTTCCCACCCAATTTGAAAAAGTTCGGTCAGGGTATTGTCCTTAAATAACTTCAAAGCAAGGATATAACTTCCAGCCCCCAAGATAATAGACCCGGTGAGCATAATAAAGTCATTATGGCCGATGACTTGCTCTCCTAAATAACGGTACCCCATAACGATAACCGTCATAAAAATTGAGGCTAAAGTAGCCGCCCCCATCGCTTTTAAGTAACGACCAACACTCAAATCGATTAACGACCCCGTATAATAGGCCGCAATCCAGACCCAAATAAAACTTTTAAATGACGAGGCTATAGCAATACCTACCAAACCATAATTAATACCAATAAGGGTAGTAACAATAGAGATAACCACCGAAACAATCACTAAATTCATATGCAAGTCGGTACGCCCTTTAGCTTTTTGGATAGGACCGTTCATAATACCCAGTGAAGCAAACATAACGCCAAAACAGGTGATTTGTAAGGGAATAATTGCCCCAGACCATTTAAGCCCATACACAATCCGAATAAATTCGGGTGCTACAATTGCCAAGCCTACCAGCATAGGGAATGTAATAATGCTAACATAGCGCACTATCTTTAAATACGCTTTTCGCATACGCTCATTATCGCCCTGAATTGATGAAAAGGCCGGAAAAACCGCTTGAGCGATTGAAGTTGCTAATCGCGTTCGAACGAGAGCGGGTATGTTGGAAGCAATAGAATAAATCCCCAACATCGACGCGCCCAGATATTTCCCCGTCAACACATTCGCGGTATTATTCCCAACGTAGGCAATAGCCCTCGCCCCAAGTAAGTTAAGACTAAAACCGAAGAGTTCAGACAAGCTCGAGCGCTCGAATAAGAGTTTTGGTCGCCAAGCATTACATATCCAGGCGACCAGTGAATCGGCAAACGTCCCGAATATATAACCAATAATAATCGACCAAACCCCAAACCCGGCAACCGCCAAAATAATGGAGATAGTTACCCGCGTAACCATCATGGCGGTTTGCCCCAGCGCAATGAGTTCAAACTGCATGGCTCGATTTAACAGCGCTCGATGAACACTGCCCAAAGAACCCACAAAGAAATCAATTCCTAATACAAGTAGAATGGTCTGAACTTTTGTCTCTTCGAAAAACCAGGCTACGCTGGGAGCAGACAGTAGCGTAATAACAAATAAAAAAAAACCAAAAAGAAAATTCGCCCAAAAAGCGCTGGACAAATGCGCTTCATCCAACTCCTCGCGTTGTACAATCGCTTCAGCCAGGCCCAATTCATTGACCATCGACAAAAAGTTCATAAAAACCATGGCCATGCCAATAAGGCCGAAATCGGCCGGGGTCAATAATCGGGCCAAAACCACTGTATTGACCAAACCAAAAGCTTGGTTAAAGATTTGCCCCGCATTAAGCCATATCACGCCGCGAGCCGAGGCCTGGGTTAGCTCTTTCTTACTAACCATTTTTATCCTCCTGGGCAAACGTGCAAGCGACTGCGGCAATTAACCGCGCATTCTCCATTGCTAGCGATTTCAACACCGTGAGCGACTCCGCGATCGATTCAGTGATTGCTTCCTTTTTATCCCAAGCAGCTTCAACCTTGAGCCAAAAATCTGACGCCTGTATTGTTTCAATATCCGTAACATACGCAGCCAACCCTAATGCCCGCATAACCCCCACCATCTTAAACTCATAGGCGATGCCAACAACCGGTGTCTCCATCGCCGCCGCCAAAATCACCGAGTGCATTCGCGTGCCGATATGCAGCGTCATCTCTCCATATAAGGCCTTTATCTCTTGAGGCAAATATTCACCGCCGATGCGTGTAGTTTGTGCCAACAGTGACGGTTCAAGCAGCGCCTGAACCTCTTGCGCCGTCCGCCGATCGTCAGTAGGGTGGCCACCCAAACTGGTATTGGTCGAGAGAAACACGACGTGACAATCAAACTCTTTGATGAGACGGCTCACCACTTCAGCAACAGCCGCAAGATAGTGCTGATGCCCCTCCGCCACCGACTTCATTTTATAAAACGGCCAGCGAATCAACGCTACACTAACCAAAGATTTTCCTAAAGGAACATTTTCCAAAGCGAGGATCTGACGCGCACGCCCCGGCGTACTGGCTTTCATCAACCAGGCCGAGTCGGCCACCACTTTAACGCGCGACCGATCTAAATAACAAAAATCAAGATGCGCGAGACTTTCTTCATCACGCAAACAGATTAAATCAAGCTGCCGAAATGTAAAATGGGCCAACCAGCGGTAGAGCGGGTATCGAAACGGTCCAATCGAATGTGCGCTAATAACCACCGGTTTGCGCAAAATCTTGCCCAACAGCAGGTGAAAGAGACGTCCGGGCAAACTGTGTCGATAATTATCGTTATAGAACCCGCCACCCATCCCCACAATCAAATCAGCCTCTAAAAAATCGCGATAGATAGCCAGTAGCCGATGCCTGGGCAAATAACGGATCATATCAACCCCATAACGATGCCCACAAGCCAACAGAAAAAAAAGGGCTATCTTACCTAACGTTAGCCCATAAGCAATTGCCCCGTGCGGGCGTCGTATCAGCGGATGAGAAGCCGCAACATAGTGCATAGCGGTGGCGATGTGAGGATAGGTGGAATGTACTTTGAAGGTTGCATCGGGTATCTGCTGTCGCAGTGAGTCGATCAAAGATTGAAGAATGGCTGCATCACCGCGATTGGCCGAACTATGGCTGTCGACGATAAGAATTCGATACACAATTACTCGCTAAAGAGATAACGATTAAAGAGCTGATCAAGTGCGGCCGCATTGGTCTCCGCGGCAAAGGCTTGCTCGATTTTAAGCCGTGCGGCTGCCCGGATAGGAGCAAGCTCAAAGCGATTGTCCATAATTTGGGCAATAACACAGGCCAACGCTGCTGCATCCTTTTCCGGAACCAAAAAGCCGCTTTTCTCATTCTCAATGAGTTCAGGAATACCCGACAAATAGGTTGAAACCACCGGCACCCCCAGAGCCATAGCTTCCATCAAAGCCACCGGAATACCATCCATCATATTATTCTCAGTTCGCACGCATGGCAAAACAAACAGATCGGCTTGCTGAAGCAACATTCGCACCGTTTGGGTAGTTTGACCGCCCTTAAAATCCACTGCATCGGCCAACCCCTCAGTTTTAGCCATCGTTTGCAGCGCATCGAACTGAGGCCCTTCCCCAACCACAATACAACAAAATTCACGGCCCTGCGAGCGAAGAATCGAAAGCGCTTTCAATAGAATATGATGCCCCTTCTGTTCGGCTAAGCGGGCCACAGTAATCATTGTAAAGGGATTTGATCGGGCTGCTGTTTCCAGAGGAGGGTATTGCTTCAAATCGACACCGCAGTGCACTACATGGATTTTATGGCCGATGTCTTCATCGCCGTGATGCTCGATTAAAAACGTGCGGTTGTACTCTGATATGGCAACGGCAAAGCGTGCGTCATTTAATTTTTCCGTTAGATATTCCTGACGCGGAAAAATATCAGAGGCATGAGCCGTAAAACTGTAGCTTTTACCGCTGAGCTGCGCGGCAAACATGGCAACCAATGTTTCAACCGTAGCCGCATGCGCATGCAGGTGGGTAATCCCAAGGTGCTGCATTTGGCGAGCCATCCAAATGGCTTGAAAAAAATTATACAGAACCGCTTTGTCACGATTTTGTAAGATAAAGAGAGCAATCCGGGCTAAACGATGCGGATATCGGCAAAAAGAGAGCAACCGCACAGCGGTCATCAGGCTGCTTTTAAGCGATTGATTCCATTTGGGCACATACAGGATTGGGGCGACCATCTGCTGAAATTCCGGGTGCACAAGCGTTTGGTCAGGATGTTTCAGCGAAAAAACAACCACCTCAACCCCCATCGCCTCCAATGCCAAAATCTCACGCAACACAAACGTTAAAGTCAGGCGCGGAAACGTGTGAACTACATAGCCCACCTTTTTTCTCATGTTAGCGCCCAGGGGTAATCATTTTATCGCAGATAATTTGTACGATGCGTTCGCTGGTATGACCGTCCCATAACGCGGGGATAGTTCGCGGTGGAAGTTCGGCCTGGAGCAGATGCCGGGTTTCCGCCAAAATGCGCTCGGGGCGGGTGCCGATGACTTTATTCGTGCCTTCTGTGACCGTAATGGGCCGTTCCGTATTCTCTCGCAAGGTCAGGCAGGGGACGCCTAACACCGTGGTTTCTTCCTGAATGCCTCCCGAATCCGTCAAGACCGCTTTGGCGTGGGCCATGGTGTGCAGCATCGACAAGTAAGGCAGCGGCTCGATGCGGGTTAAGTTCGGCATCGAGCGAACGAGCGGCGTTAAATTGTGTTCCTCGATGCGCTTGGCCGTGCGGGGATGAACCGGAAACACAATCGGGATATCGTGTTGGATAGTTTTGATGGCCTCTAAAATGCCGGCGAAAACATCTCTATTATCAACAGCGCCAGGCCGATGAAGCGTTAATAAAAGATAATTGCCCGGCTCAACCTTAAATTCGTCTAAGATTGTCAGTCGGCTCATTTGATCTTGATACTCACGCAGCGTATCGATCATGACATTGCCGACAAAAAATATTTTATTCGGGTCGATGCCCTCACGCAGCAGATGCTCGTTGGCCCCTTGTGAGGTCGTAAAAAGCAAATCCGACAGCGCATCGGTAACAATCCGATTGACCTCCTCGGGCATAGTACGGTCGAAACTGCGTAAGCCGGCCTCAACGTGGGCAACCGGCAGATTAAGTTTGGCCGCGGTGATGGCACAGGCCAGCGTCGAGTTAACATCGCCCACAACCAAAACCAAATCGGGCTGCCAATCGAGCGCGAACTGCTCAAACGCCACCATAATCTTGGCCGTTTGAACCGCGTGGCTGGCCGAACCAACATTCAGAAAAACATCCGGCTCAGGCAGCGACAGCTCATCGAAAAAAATCTGAGACATGGCGTGATCATAATGCTGGCCGGTATGGAGTAAAACAGCTTCAATGTCCGTCACCTGCCCCATCGCCTTCATAAGAGGAGCCATCTTTATTAAATTGGGGCGAGCACCCACAATGTTGACAATCTTTAACGCCATACGCTATTACAGGGTAAAGCTGGTCAGCAAAGCTTCTTTAGCATTGCCGGCCGACTGCCCATTCCGCTCATACGAATTTTCGATATAGCCCAATACTTCGTTCACATCGCCATCGGCCTGAACAGTCCCGTGATCGAGCCAAATAGCGCGATTGCACAGGCTTCTGACATCTTCAAAATCGTGAGAAACAAAAAGGATGGTCACGCCTTCGTTTTGCAGCTTGCGAATACGCGTGAGGCACTTTTGTTGAAACTTATGATCACCGACGGCTAAAACCTCATCGACCAAAATAATTTGTGGATCAACATGGACGGCTACGGAGAAACCCAGCCGCATTTGCATACCCGATGAATAGTTGCGGATGGGAACATCGATAAAATCGCCGATATCGGCAAAATCGATGATCGCATCTAATTTTTGGGACATCTCGCGTCGGCTCAAGCCCAGAATCGAGCCGTTTAGAAAGATATTTTCTCGCCCCGACAGATCGGGATGGAAACCTGCCCCTAACTCCAACAACGCTGAAAGCCGACCGGAGATGGTGATGGTACCCATTGTGGGGTCGATAATGCGACTGATCAATTTAAGCGCCGTACTCTTACCCGATCCATTGGTGCCAACAAGCGCCACGGTTTCGCCGGCATTGATCGTAAAACTGACGTTATCCAAAGCCCAAAAACGGCGCTTGCCTCGCATCTCTTTGTTGAACATGGATACAAACATTTCTTGTAGGGAACGAACACGGAGATTTGACAGCTTAAATTCCTTGCTGACATTTTCGAAGGTGATAACAGGGCGACTCATGGATTAAACCTCTTCACCAAAAGCACGGCTGTGGCGATAGAAAATTGTAGCTCCAATAAAAAGAACGAGTAAAGATGTAACCAAGGTGCGCATAAAGAAATAGATATCCGGCGGTGCGCCGCCTTGCCCAATACCATAAAGCGTTATGCGATAATTTTCAATAATTGAAGCCATAGGGTTAAGAATACGCGCCCAACGGGCTACATCAAAACTCATCCCCCAAATTTCATAATTATTCGACAAAAGGTTAAGTGAGTAAAAGATGGGGGTAACAAAAAACCAGGCCATCATCACAACTTCCATAATAACCTGGGTATCCCGATAAAAAACGTTGGCCGTAGCCATAATGAGGCCGAAGCCAATGGTAAAGATAACCTGCACCGCAATAACTAACGGCAAAAGGAACACCCACGGTGTAAACGGAATTTGAAGAAACACAATAAAAGCGAAGAGAACAATCAACGCTATAAGAAAGTTAACCATATTGGCCAAAACAACCGAGATGGGCAAGATCTCACGTGGAAAATAGACTTTGTTCACCAACGAAGAATTATCAACAATACTGCGAATCGAGCCGATGACGGAAGCCGAAAAGAAATTCCACGGCAAAATGGCGCACAGAACAAAAACCGGAAAGTTAGGGACTTTAAAGTGAGGCGTCATCACCGTAAAGACCAGGGTGAAAACCATCATCATCAACAGCGGGTTGAACAACGACCAAAATATGCCCAAAACTGAATTTCGATAGCGCACCTTTAAATCTCGCATGACCAAGTTGCGAGTGAGTTCGCGGTAATGCCACAGCTCGATCAGCCGGTCGAACGTGCTCATGAACATATAGCGTAATCGCGCCGATAGCGATAACTGCTGATTGGCCGCAATTATTAATACCGCATCATTTTTCTCAACAGTAACCATACCTAACTAACCTCAACAGTCTATAGCATCCCATAAAAAATCAGCGCTGCGGAACCCCAAAAGCGCTGATGCCGTTCTAAATACCACGCTATTCTAGCATATTTCCGGTTAGCCCAAAAGTTTCCTCATAGCGAGCAGAAATTGTCGTGAAATATCTTTTTAAGATGCGCCTCTTGAGAGAGCTATACTTAGCAGCGTCACTCAGTAACAATTTGTTTAGGAGGGGGAGATGAAGCGATAAAGAGATGAGGAGATTGTTAAGAAGCTGTTTAAAAAGTAGCGGCTATCGGACAAATGAGGTAAAAGATAATGTGTGAACAAACAACGATACCCCA
>JAGRBY010000317.1 GCA_020433835.1 Anaerolineae bacterium
CCTGCTCATTTTCGGCAATGGCCTGCCGGATAATCTGCCGGGCTTCCAAAGCCGCGGCCTGGCCTAAAGCTGCGTTGCTTTCGTACATGGCTACGGGAAGTTGGTCTATTTGGGTCGTCTTTAGGGGTTTTGATACCGTCATTGGCTCTCTTTCCATCGCGCTAAGCGCGTAATTTGTGATTGATTGATACAGGCACGTTGCGGTTGGGTGTTCGAGTTGGGGGTAGGGGTAAGGAATGAGACAAAAGCTGTGTAACAGGAACGAAATTAAGCCCGGTTGTCACCCTCACCCCCAACCCCTCTCCCTCAGGGAGAGGGGAGTCGCGTTAGCGACGGGGTGAGGGGCTATTGTTCAAGGAGTACGGAGTAATTGGTTTTTTATCCCCTAATCCCTAATCCCTATCCCTTACCCCCCTGGTTGGTAGTAACGTGGGTAATTATTAACTTGTCGTAGCCGGGCCACGCTTGATTTGCGTGATTAATCCCGGCGATATACCCATTCCCCGGCGATCATCGTTGCCTGGGGGATGAAATCGGCGTCGAACAGCACCAGGTCGGCGTCGCGGCCCGGTTCCAGGCTGCCTTTGCGGTCGGCCACGCCGATGATGCGGGCCGGTGTGAGCGAGACCATGCGCAGGGCTTCGACCACCGGAATGCCGACGACGTCGATCAGAATCGGCACCATTTGGCCGAGCAGCGTGGTGCTGCCGGCAAACGAGGAGCGGTCGAGCATCATGCCGACGCCGTCGTGGACCTCATACTCCATTTCGCCCATCCGAAAGCGGCTGCCCTGGGGTAAACCTGCGCCGCTGGTGGCATCGGAGATGGCGCACAGCCGATCCGGGCCAAGGCACTTGTAGGCCAGCTTCATGAGCGTGGGCGGCAGGTGTTTGTTGTCGGATATCATCTCGACGGTGAAGCCGTCGAAGGTGAGCGTGGCTTCCAGCAGGCCGGGTTTGCGCCACGGCCCCTCTTTGATGGTGCTCGACTGGGCGCTCCAGATATGGATGATGTGGCTGAGGCCTTCGGCCATGGCCGCTTGCACATGGCTATCGAAGGCGGAGCTGTGGCCGGCGGCGGCGATAATGCCCAATTTTTTGAGCCGCCGGGTTAAATCCAACGCGCCGGGCAGTTCCGGGGCGAAGGTCATGATGGTAATCAGATCGTGATGGGCCAGCAGGGCCTCGACCGTGCCGTCATCGGGATTGCGGATGTTGGCCGGGTCTTGGGCACCGCGCTGTTCCTGGTTAAAGTATGGCCCTTCAACGTGAACGCCTAATACCTGCGTTCCGGCTCGCGGTTGGGCCAGCCACTCGCGGCTGAAGGCCAGGCATTCGACCAAATTGGCAATTGGTGCGGTTGAGGTGGTGGCCAGCAGGCTGGTAACGCCGTGCCGCACCGTTTCCTGGGTGATAGCCGCGAATGCCTCGGCGGTTGGCTCGTTAAAGGTGTGGCCGAGCGCGCCGTGAATGTGAATATCGATCAGGCCCGGGGCGATAGTGCTGCCGCCGACATCCATCGTCTCGATGTCTGAGCCGAGCGCGGCAGGGGCCATGCAACCCACAATACGACCGGCTTCGATGAGCAAGGCCTGGCCCTCGACGATTTGGTCGGGTAAAATGATGCGGCCATTCAATAAAGCGTGTCGTTGGTTGGTTGTCATACCGGTCCACTCGATTCTCTTAGGATTAATGGGCATGGCAGCGTTACGTGCTGCACGTCGGCGTTGCTGCTGCCCATCCGTTTTAGCAGCATGGCGATGGCCCGCCGGCCCGATTCGATAACGGGTGCTTCAACGGTGGTTAAGGCCGGGTTTGAATAGGCGGAAAAAGGCTGGTTGTCGTTGCCGATAATCGAGATGTCTGCGGGTATGCGTAGGCCGGCCCGCTGGACGGTGCGCAGAACGACCGAGGCCACAATATCGTTCGAGGCCAAAATGGCGGTCGGGCGCGGCGACAGGGCTAAGAGATCCAGCGTCGCTCGCTCCCAATCGGGGGCGGTGGTTTCGTAATCGCCGGTAACAACATACTCATCGCGGTAGGGCAGCCCATGTTTTTTCAACGCCATCTGGTAACCGTTGTAGCGCTCCTCGCTGCTGCGGCGGGTATCGGGGCCGCGCATAAAGGCGATGTGCTGATGGCCTTGCTCAACCAGATGGTCGATGGCGTTGATGGTGCCATTGGTGTTGTCCCAGTGAATCTGGTCGAACTCTGTGTGGCTGATGGTACGGTTGATGATGACAATCGGCGGCGCGGTCGGCAGCAAATCGAGCAGATAGTCGTCGTCAAGATAAACGGATGTCGAAAGGAAGATGATGCCATCGACCCGCTTTTCCAGCAGCAAATTGACGGCCTGCTGCTCGTCATCCAAGCTGCGGGCGGTACAATAAATGAGGCTGTATTCGGCGGCGCGAACAGCCGGCTCGATCACCGAGAGGGCTTGCAGGAATAGCGGCGTCTCGATCTCGGAGATGATGAGGCCGATGGTTGCGGTTTGGTTGGTAACCAAACTGCGGGCCACACTGCTGGGCCGATAGTTCAAGGCCTGGATAGCTTCTTGAATACGCTGGAGCGTCTCTTGCGTCATGGCTTCGGTGCGCTGATTGAGCGCATTGGAGACGGTGGTGACCGAAACCCCAGCGGCCTGAGCCACATCTTTAATTGTCACACGCTTGGAATGGTTCGAGGATTTCGACATCATCGTCTCTGTATTTGCTTAGTGTAACGTTTTAGTGTAACGTTACACCAGTGTAGCACAACTCATTATCGTTGTCAATCCCAATGGAGGGAACGTATGAACTTCTGTTTTCGCTGGTTTGGCCGGAAGGATCCGGTCACTTTAGAGCACATCGCGCAAATCCCCGGCGTTGAAAGCGTGGTGGCAGCCTTGTATGATATTCCGGCCAGTCAACTGTGGCCGCCGGAGGAGGTGGCGGCGCTGAAACAGGAAATCGAGGCGGTGGGGCTGCGGTTTGACGTTGTCGAGAGCCTGCCGGTGCATGAGGACATCAAATTAGGCCGGCCGGCACGCGATCATTTGATCGACATCTATTGCCGCAATCTGCGCACGCTGGGGGAGTTCGGCGTAAAGGTCGTATGCTACAACTTCATGCCGCTGTTCGACTGGCTGCGCACCGATTTGGCCATGCCCCTGGCCGACCGCTCAACCGTGATGAGCTATGACCACAGCCGCATCGCCCACATCCCCGACCCCTTTACCGCTGATTTACCCGCTTATTATCCGCTCGATGAAAGCCCCGACACCTTAAAAGCCGCCTATCGGGCCATTACTGCCGATGATTTATGGGCCAACCTGACGGTTTTTCTGCAAGGTGTGTCGCCCGCCGCCGAAGCCGCCGGAATTAAGCTGGCCCTCCATCCTGACGACCCGCCCTGGTCGGTCTTTAACCTGCCGCGCATCATCACCCATGAAGCCGCCTTGCAGCGCGTGCTGGATGTGGTCGACAGCCCGGCCAACGGTCTGACGTTGTGTACCGGCTCGTTGGGCGTCAATCCCGAGAACGATCTGCCAGGCATGATCCGGCGTTTGGGGTCGCGTATCCACTTCGCTCACTGTCGCAACGTCAAAATTACCGGCGACCGCCAGTTTCACGAGGTGGCCCATCCCAGCGAGTGCGGCAGTGTCGATATGCGGGCGGTGATGGCGGCCTACCGCGACATCGGTTTCACCGGTCCGCTGCGGCCCGATCACGGTCGGATGATTTGGGGCGAAACGGGTATTCCCGGCTACGGGCTTTACGACCGCGCTTTGGGTGTGCTATATTTGAAGGGGCTGTGGGAAGGAGTGGGGAATTAGGAATTATGAAGGATGAATTATGAATGGCGCAGTATGAGCTGTGCATTATGGGTATTGAATAGCAGGCGGTGGAACGTAAGGTGGAAACCGGCTGATGCCAGGTTCCACGGGCCACGATGTCGAGATAAATATCACTATTAGGAGCAATGATGAGTTTGGATTTATTTTCATTAGAGGGAAAAGTCGCCGTGGTGACGGGCGGAACGGGTGTTTTGGGGGGGGCGATGGCGCATGGGCTGGCCGCAGCCGGAGCAAAGGTGGGCATTTTGGGGCGGCGAGAAGAGATTGCCCAGCAGGTGGTGGCCGAGATTGAAGCCGAGGGCGGGCAGGCGCTGGCTCTGCCGGCCAACGTCTTGGATGCAGCTCAGTTGCAAACGGCGCGAAAAACCGTGGTCGAGGCCTGGGGACAGGTTGATATTTTGATCAATGCCGCCGGCGGTAACGTAGCCAAGGCCAATGCGTTTGGTGATGTGACGTTTTTTGACCTGACCGAAGAGGCGATGGATCAGGTGATGCGTTTGAACTTTACCGGCACGCTGCTGCCTTGCCAAGTCTTTGGCGAAGTGATGGTTGAGGCCGGGCGTGGCTCGATTATCAATATTTCGTCGATGGCGGCGCAGCAGGCGATTACGCGGGTGATCGGCTACAGCGCGGCCAAGGCGGCTATCGATAATTATACCAAGTGGCTGGCCGTTGAACTGGCGACCAAGTATGGCGAAGGGCTGCGGGTCAATGCCATCGCGCCGGGTTTCTTCATCGGCGAGCAGAATCGGCGGATGCTGCTTAATGAAGACGACAGCCTGACCGAGCGGGGCCAAATCATCATCCGCAACACGCCGATGGGTCGTTTCGGCGAGCCGGAGGAGTTGATCGGTACGGCGGTGTGGCTGGCCGGCGACGCCTCGCGCTTTGTGACCGGCGTGGTCGTGCCGGTTGATGGTGGTTTCTCGGTCTTTAGTGGTGTCTGATGTGACGCCCGGCGGTCCGTGAACCGATTGTTGTTGGCGTTGTTCGTTATGGAGAGATGCTATATAATGGGGCGAGATTTGAGGGGAAGGTGGAAGGTATTGTTTTGAGCCTTCACCAAGGGCTTTTCACCCTTACCGAACCCAGATATAGCATCGAATAAGGGTAATCCATGCGAAATATTGCGCGTATTACAACAGACCGGCTGATTTTAGACTCCTTGATGGTGGATGATGCCGATGATTTGTTTGACATCTACAGCGATGGGGCGGCGATGGCCTATTGGGACACGCCACCCCATGAGAATGTGGCCGAGACCCGAGCTATGATCGACGTGATGACGGGCGATGAGGCGTGCTGGTGGGCCGTGCGGCGCAAAGAGGAAGATCGCTGTATTGGAGTAGTGGGCTATCTGGGCAACCCCGGCGTGCCGGGGATGGGCTATATGCTCCATCCTGATTATTGGCAGCAGGGATTTATGCGGGAAGCGGTTCGGGCGGCGTTGACGTTTGGGTTTGAGACACTGCGGCTTGATCGGGTTGAACTGTGGATTAACGAGGATAACTACGCTTCGCAGAATTTGGCCCGCGAGGTGGGTTTTAAACGTCGTGGGCGGTTTCGGCAGAAGTATTGGCACCACGATGCGGCCCATGACAAGATTGTATACGGCATTCGGGCCGATGCGTGGCCGCACGATAATGGCGACAGCGAACCAGACCAAAGCCACGCCCACTTTTACACGCTTCAGCCGGTGTTGGCGGTAGCTGACGTGCAGGTGACGGCAGAGTATTACCGCGATAAATTGGGCTTTCGGATTGACTTCCTCTTTGGTAACCCGCCCTTCCACGGGGCGGTGTCGCAAGGGGAGTGGTCGACCGAAGGGGTTAAGATACAGCTTTCGGCGACTGATGCCGATAAAATTGGCGGTTGTTCCGGCGTGACGTTATACATTTTCGTGGGGCCGAATATTGACGATCTGTTTCGACGCTATCAGGCAGAAGGGGTGCATATTCATCGTCGCGTGGCCGATTATCCGTGGGGTATGCGCGAGTTTGAGATTAAAGATTGCAACGGTTATCTAATACGCTTCGGTACGCCAATATAGATGATGAGCGAGCAAGACGCTGTCATCCAAACCGTACACGATGCGTTTAGTGATAGCGTTTATCCGGGCGATGCCTTTCTGCAAGGGAGTTTTGAAGGCGATGAGCCGGATGCGGTTATCGTGCCGTTCAAAGGAAAGACGGATTGGCAGCAAGTTGACCCGAAGTTGTTAGACCAATATTCTGAAGCCCTCAGTTTCTTTTCTCAGGCCGGGCTGCGCTTTTTTCTGCCGGCCTACCTCATCGCCGATGTGCAAGAGCTATTGCAAACGGCAGACCCTCTCTTTACCTTGACGCACGGCTTTTATGACCTGGCGGTTGAGGTTCCAACCCGGTTGGGTATTGTGGTGCGCAAAACCGGCAAGTCGGCCTTTGTCAACCCCCAACGGTATGGAGCCTCGACCTTTTACGATTACGCCCGCTGGCGGCTGTCGGTTTTTACACGTGAGGAAGCCCAGGCGATTGTGGCTTATTTGCGCTATAAAAAAGCGGTAGCCGCGCCTCTATATAATGAAGCTGTCGATGCCGCGTTGGCGGAATTTTGGTTAGATCGCGCGGCCAATGCTCCTTCGGCTGCGGATATCAAACACCATCTCAAAGCAGAAGACGATTTTATGGCGGCGATACGGCCGGATATTTTCGATAGCAACTAATCGGGATCGGGTGTGGACCAGCCTAAGAAGCGCTCAAATATGTGCATACGCCAGGTAGCGCGAATGAGGAAAAACCAGATGACGGCCAGCCCAATTATTCCAAAATAGGTCGGTAGGGGTTTCCATAGAATACCGAAATAGCTTCCTAAAAGTGGTTGCCAGTAGATGATTTGAAACGCAATGAAGAGGCCCAACACGAGAAAAGCAGGCCGCTTATCGGAGCTTACATTTCTGCGCCAACCCAAAAAGAAAGGGATGGGCGGCTCCAAAAACAAGATCAAGAGGAATGCGGTGCAGGAAATAAAGATCGATAAACTGCCTTGAGCCGCGATGGTTGCGGCGGCATCGCTAAATTCTGCGGTGCCGTAGGCAACACCCGTGTAGGATTCGAACATGGTTTTGAGTCGGCCGGGAATGTCTGGCTGGCTTAGCCCTTCTAAAACACGGAAATAATCCCAGGCATAGATGGTAACTCCGAACAGCATGTTGAGGATGGAGACCGGAAAGATGAAACGGGCCAGATCTGACAGGAGCGTGTCACGAAGAACTTTCGGCTTGGCCCACAGCGTTAGGAAAAAGGACGGAATACCGACGGTAAAGGTGGTCAACGCGACCTGGGCCGGATCGAACGGGAAGCTGATGCCGGTCATCGTGACGGCGATGATAACCAGCGTCGTCGAGGTAACGCGGGCCAGAAAGAGAAAGAGCGCGCTGGACATCCCGCCGATGATACGCCGGCCCTCGTTAAAGGCAGGTCGCAGGGCGGCAAAGGAGTCCTTCAAGAGAATCATATCGGCCACGTTGCGGGTGGCGCTGCTGCCGCTCTCCATGGCAATGCCCAGCGACGCCTTTTTCAGCGATAAGACATCGTTGACACCATCGCCCATCATGGCGACGCGCTTGCCCCGGCGTAGGAGGGCATCGACCAGCATTTCTTTTTGCTCCGGTGAAATACGGCCAAAGATGGCGGCTTCTTCAGCGGCCTGATCGAATTCGGCGGGCGACATTTCGGACAACTGGGGGCCGGAAACCAGCTTGATGTTGGGCGGGAAGCCGACCTGTTTGGCCAGCGCGGCTACGGTTTGGGGGTTATCGCCGGAGATGACTTTAAGCTGGATACCTAACTCTTGGAAGGCGGCGATGGTTTCTTTGGCTTGCGCCCGCAGTTCGTCGCTGAGGCTGACGACGGCCAGAGGGGTGAGTCGCGGTAGCTGCGGCTCATCGTGCTGATTATGGAGCGGGGATGGTTCGGGATTGTAAGCGAACAGCAGTACCCGCAGCCCCTGATCGGACCAGTGCTGCACCTGCCGGGCCAGCGGCGAATTGGCGTCGGCATCGGCACTGGGTAAATATTTTTGCAGCATCTCGACCGCGCCCAGCACGTAGACGCCGCGCCGGGCGGGAGCGTCAAAGGCCAGAGCGCTCCATTTGCGGGCTGAGGCAAAGGCGACCTCATCGATGGGCGGCAGCTTTTGGCCGGGAGTGCCGTCGATAATGGCTTCGCTGGTTTTGTTGGCGGTGGCGGCGCTGCGAACGAAATCGCCCAGTTGGTTTTTGATCTCGTCGGCTGATGCGCCGTGGAGGGGATAAATATCGTTAAATTGCAGCCGGTTGGCCGTCAATGTGCCGGTTTTGTCGGTACACAGCACGTCGATGTTGCTGAGTGACTCGATGGCGTTGACTTGCTGGACTAACGCGCCCTGTTTGGCGATGGCCGATGCGCCGAGCGCGTAG
>JAGRBY010000318.1 GCA_020433835.1 Anaerolineae bacterium
AATAGAAGCCTTCGCCGGTCTCATGTTCAAGAAAAACTTGGGTTCTAACGCTACCACGATTTCGTGCAGAGCTACCTGCCGGCCCAACTCCTATTGTTTTCGATTGTAGTACAGTAGTTTCTTCGTGCTCAGCCAACTTGAATTGTACCATAAAAGATTTTAGATCTTGAGCCATCTTACTTAATGTCTGGGCTGAAGTGCTAACTTCTTGTATCTGAATGTTCATCTCTTGGGTGGAAGCATTCACCTCTTCCACGGCATAGCTATTCTCCTGACTCACACCGCTAATATTATCAATGGCCTGAGAAACCTCCCCAGATCGAATAGCCATCTCTTCCATCGCGGTTCTGTTTTGATCAACCACCGCGGCAACGGAATCCATTGCACTCATCAATTCATTTGATGAAGCACTCATCTGTTGGGCCTCTGCAGCGATGCCTTCAACTTGTTGATTAACCGTTTCAATCGCTTGCAAAATATTCGCCAAGGCAGAGCCTGAGG
The DNA here is from genome assembly GCA_020433835.1 of Anaerolineae bacterium. The sequence continues at coordinate 502 of JAGRBY010000318.1, forward strand.
CATTTGCTCGGCCTACCCCAACCTCTACTTCCTCCGCGCCCTCATTCATCGCCTGTACTGCTTCTGTTACGGTCTGTTGAATCCCCCTAATCAAATGAGTTATCTCTTTTGTTGCCTCAGCCGATTTTTCTGCCAGTTTGCGCACTTCATCAGCCACTACTGCAAAGCCTTTACCATGTTCTCCGGCTCGAGCCGCTTCAATAGCCGCATTCAAAGCTAACAGGTTGGTTTGAGAGGCAATATCATCGATTGTCTCCACGATAACCCCAATTTGCTCAGAGTGTTGTCCCATCTCTTGTACTTTCTGCACTGACAGTCCAACCTTAGCTTTGATCCCTTCCATACTTTTGAGGTTAGCATCAACTGTAGAAGCGCCATCTCGGGCCACCTGAGCCGCATTATAAGCGCCTTCTGCCCCAGCCTGAGCATTAGCTGCAACCCACTGGATAGCTACTGCTATCTCCGTAGTAATGTGGGATGACTTCGCCACAGCCACAGCTTGTTCTTGAGCACCTTGTGCTACACCATCAAGTGCACGAGTCATTTGTTCGACCGAAGTCGTGGTTTGGGTAATGGCTTCAGTTTGTTGATTGGTTCCGTGAGCGACATGTTGGGTTGTTGTCGCAATTTGAGCTGTAGCTAAACCAGCTTGATCAGCCACTTCAGCCAGCTGACGGGAAGCGATTGCAACATTAGCAGCATTATTGTTTACTTGTGTAACCAAATGACGTAGATTTGTAATCATCTTAGCGAAAGCTTGTCCCAGTACATCGCTCTCAGATTGAGGTATCACATTAACAGTTAGATCACCTTGAGCCAACCGATCCGCTGTATTAGCCATTTGTTTTATGTAAGTACTCATCTTCCGAAAGGCTACAGCTAATTGTCCAATTTCGTCTTTTCCAGTGTAATTGATTTCTTGGTAAATACTGCCCTCAGCAAAACCCAATGCCGCAGTTGCCATGTTTTTCATAGGACGCGAGATCGAGTGAGCCAATACAAAGGCCAGCACAATCACTACTCCACCAAACCCTAAACCAACCAGATAAACTTTCTGTGTCATGGATGCAATTTCGGCTTCCACATCATCTACATATACTCCGGAACCGACAATCCAACCCCATTGGGGTAAGAGCTTAACATAGGAGACTTTAGATACCAATGCATCCTGATTTGGTTTAGTCCACTGATAATCAACGAACCCTTCTCCATTTTCCTGACTCACTTTAACAAAATCTACAAATAGCTTTTTTCCGGTTGGATCAGCATACTCGACCAGCCCATTCGGTTCATACCACTCGGGTTTCTCATCAGCAGGATAATTAGGATGCATAATCATTTTAGGTTCAAGATCATTGATCCAAAAATAATTATTCCCTTCATAGCGCATGATTCTAATCGCTTCCATGGCTGCATTTTTTGCCTCGTCTTCAGACATAGCACCATCCTTAGCCAAACTAGCATAATACTCTAATGTGCTGTATGCAGCCAAAACAAGATTTCGGGTTTGATCCCGCTTGGCTTGCCATCTGCTATCCCTAAACTGACCATTAACATATATCAAAGCAACAACAAAGCACAAGATAACTATAGTTCCTAAAGCAATAATCTTGGGAAGAATTCTAAATCTGGATAATGTACTTTCTAACATCTATAATTTCCTATCGTATTTAGACAATTTTCTTGGTGATAACTACAACACTTTCGACTAACTAAAAATAGTTTGCCAAAAATATTTCCAAACTATTCGGCTTTCACCTGTTTACACCCCATTTATCGAGATATGACAAAAGGAATAAAAGTTCGATTTGACTCATTAATTTGAACTTCTCGGCTAGCCGAGTTTACTTCAACATGGCCTTGGTCATCGGTGGCTCGGGCCTCAACGATATAGGTTCCCGGCTCAATTTCAGCTGCATTGGGATCAATATTAAAATCTTCGTAGCTGCTATCAAAGATCCCGTCTGAAGGTATCGCCGGCTGCCACGTGCCGCCGTTGATGCGATATTCAACTTTCACCACTTTCTTACCTTCCATATGGTACGCTTTGCCATAAATTTGAGACAATTTAGTTATGGCAACCTCGCTCAAGGTATAAAGTTCAGTGTTTAGACCACCATCAACCGGATCGAGAATATTTATCGATTGGGTAGCATAGTCATTGGAAATATTTCCGGCCGAGTCCGTTGCCGCTACCTGTAGAAGGTGTTGGCCAGGGATGTTAATGGTGGCAGAAAAGTGATACCCCTCTGCGGTTGAATTGAAATTGCCATCGGCGGCTGATGCTGTTTTCCAAGAGTCGTTACCAAAGCGATATTTAACGCCGGTTAAGTGGTTGATCGTTACGCTGGTGTGGCTCGGTGAGGGGTAGGGCACTACATTGGCATTACCGGTTACCGTAATGGTATTGCCTGTCTGCGAAAAAGTGTCGATGCTGATGGGTAAATTCGTATCCATCGGGTCGAAAATGTTGTCGTTATCGCTATCTTTCCAACCAATTTGGCCGGCTGCATACATATCAATCAATTTTGCGTTAAACGGCGAAATCTGCCCCCGCATAATGCTGCTTGTGTTGGATAAACAGCTCCCATACTGGCTGTTTTGATTTTCAATGTCCAAATATCCTGACCGGCGGTCGCAGGCTTGACCGGCTCCTGAATATTGGTCAAGGGCGTGGAAGATATGGCCCATTTCGTGGGCGGCAACCGCATCCATGTAATAGGGTCCGTAGCCGTTGTTGCCATAGGTCATCACCATAAATGGACCACCAAGATAGGCGTAAGCAAAGTAACCATCGCTAAAGCGGTTGTCGCTATCTTGCGAGCTATCCACAACAAAGATGGTAAAGGCCCAGTCAGTTTTATATGTGGATCGTAAATCATTGTTGTAATCGCGAACCTGGGTAAAGTAGGAAGAAGAGCTGTACCCCAAAGCAGTCATTGCATCCTCAATCCAATATTTTTGGTCTGAGTAGGGACGGGTGATCGGTTCAACGCTGGTAGGAAGAGGATTGGTGAAATGATCATCATAGACAAAGCTGAGATTGGCGCGTGGCTCTAATTCGGCCCACCAGTTCATGGCCGAGACAATTTCATTAAAGACCAGTTGTTTTTCATCGTTGACCCAATTTTCGGTTGAAGGGTCGGTGGTGCCGTTACTTTCAACCAACACAATTCCAACCGCTACCGAACCGGTTAAATATTCGCTGGTTTCATAATATCCAGGAGTTACCGAACTGGCGGCCCCTATCCCTTTCTCACCCTCTTGGGGGAAATCGGGAGCAATAAAGGTATGCTCTTCTTCGCCAAAGTGGGTGCCAACAGATTTATTCATCACACTGTTGGGATCAACAGGAGCAACAATAGCATTCCAGGTACTAATCAATTGTTGAGTTTCAGCACTATAATGCCCGATTTGAGCTACATCGACAGCATTCGTGAAGAGTTCCCCCACCCCCGGAAATGATTTAAGCTGTGCCATCGTATCGTAGGGTACTTTAGCCATAAGGGCTCGATGCGGGAAAATGTGGGTTACTCGACCGGCGCGTTCTTTAATAAAGGCTTGAAGCTGGCTAAATTGTTCAGGGTTACTGGTATCGTTCATGAGAATAAATACTTGAGGAAACTGTTGTGTCTGTGCGGCGAGGATGTTGCCGGAACTGTTGTAGGTCAGCCCGATAAAAACAATTAAACCTATGACAAAAAACTTTTGATTAAGATAGAAACCAATGTTGCTAATAGCGCTATTGGCAAGTATTGGAAGTCTGGGTGTCATCGTAGTGTGCTCCAGGTGTAACAGCAGGGTGTAATGGGTAACATATAGGAATTTATGAGGACTATCGTAACAAATAATCTACATAGATTCTATGTAGAGAACGTATAAATAAATTAAATTTCCATTGGATTTTTTACACAATTCAACAAAAGGGGTTTTTTTGATGTAGAGGAGGGGCTCATTCAATAGGGGGAAAACTACGAAGATTTTGGGGATAAGTACAAAAAAACTACGGAAAAATTGATTTGTTTTCCGTAGTTTTTGCGGATAAGTTACCTCTTTGCAGGACATATTAATAAACATTATTTTCCAACAAATTCAAACTTTATACTATCATTCTCCAACAATTTTTTGGTTGAGAACATGTGAATTGTAGAAAATGTAGAAAATGTAGAAATTGTAGAAAAATAATGATCATCCTCAACTTTTTTGTAGTATCGAGTAACATAAAAAGAGGATGGTCAGCAAACCATCCTTCTTTTAAGAAGTGCTCTATTTTTACGTCAGAAGGGGCCTTATGGAGCTATAGTTGCGTGTTCAAACTCTCCTTAGCGCCGCTTCTTTTGCCGCTCGGCGGCTTGCTAAGGAGAGTTTATAAAGTTCGCTGCCTCAGAGCGAGTCTGAAGGCAGAGGAGGGATGCCATATTTATGAAAGTGCTTCAATAGTGACAGTCACTTATTGTCGTGTTTAAGTGACTGTCACTTGGTTTTGCTATCAGCCTTGTTATAAAATAGCGTGTTTAGTGCGCTTGCAATTCCGCAACCGGTAACTGGCTGCTGATCTCGTCGTTAGCCACTTTTTCTTGGTGAACTTTCACGTCGATGCCGTATAGAGCCGCGGCATTACCACCCAAAATTTTGGCTTTGGCTTCAGGAGTCAGATCAACGCCAAATTCGGCTTTGATGTCATCAGGCAGTTCAAAAGCCATAAATTTGTCGATGAGCCACTTGGGCGTCCAGATAGCGTAGTCGCTGCCGAACAAAATCTTGTCTTCGCCAATCCAGAAGAGCAGGTTAGCGATAATTTCGGCAAAGTAACGCGGGCGTGGGTGGATAAAGGGCATGGCTACGGCCAAACCGGCATAGACATTATGCTCTTGAGTCGCAATCCAGCAGAAATCTTCCAGGCGAGGCAGACCCACGTGTTCTACGATGAAGTTGAGGTTCGGGAAGTCGGTGGCGGCGTAGTCGACATCGTGGACGTCAAACGCATCGCGGCTCAGCGGATAAACGGTCGGGCCTTTGTGAACGTGAACATTTTTAATGCCCAGCTCTTCGGTCAGAGCCAGATATTTGTAAGCCATCGGATCGTTCAGACTCCAGCCTTTCGAACCATCTTTCCATTCGGCGGTGTACAGCTTGAGACCCTGAATAGGATACTCTTCGCACATTTGGCGATAGGCATCCAGGCCGGCCTCACCGTCGCGCGGATCGAAGGCACCGTTGAGAATAAAGCGATCGGGATATTTTTTCTTGAGGGCATAGTTTTGTTGATGAGAATTGAAACCGTCTTTGTACCATTCTTTCAGGTAGGTTGAGTTGAGAATACCCATATCGACGTAGCCATCGACAAAGCAATCTTTAATCAGCCGCTCTTCGCCGTAATCGCAAAACGTATCGTAGTCCCATTTTTCTTCGGCGGGGCTAAGGCCGTTGTGATAGGCGTAAAAGCAGTCGATCCAATCTTTGCCGTGTTGGCCGGGAATTTGGTTTTTCTCGCTTGCATCCCACAAGTGCATGTGACCGTCGATTATAAATACTTCTGAACCATTGTTTCTATACATAATAGTTTCCCTCTTCTTTGATTGAAAATAATTGTTTAGGGGACGAACGTTTGCCCACAGTGGACAAAGGCGCGTTCCCGGTTTGCCTTAAGAATTGTGAACTAAACTAATTCCTATTGAAGTCAGGTAATTGGTAATTAGTAAGTGGTAATTCAATCTCCGTTTACCAATTACTAATTACTATGCTCCAAGATAGGGAAGTTATTTAGTTCTTACTGCTAAATTAACGCAATTGGCTGTTTCTCCGCCTTTTTGGCTTCTAACAGCGCTGTACAAAGTGACCCGTTGGCTTCCAGCGAGAGCCGTACAGTTCGGGCATAGACCAAATATTTCTCCAACTGCTCGGCTGGAACCGGTTTGCGGGCTAAATCAACAAATAAAGCCGCTTCAGGTCGATAGTCAAGGCCGATTTCCTCTCGTCGCTCAAGGTAGTCGCGCACAATCGTGTCAGGCTCGATGATGACTTGCGTGTTTGACCCGATGCGCAAGATACATCGGTCACCTTCATACGACACGTCTTCGATACGCAGAGCGCAAATAGACTCAAACGAGAGACCGCAGTCGCGCAGTCGCCGCAGAAAGGCTTCTTGTCGTTTCACATAGCCCTTCCGCAAAAACAGGCCGCGCAGTTCGCCCAGGTTTTCAAAGGCTTCCCCGGCAAAGGCTTCGGTAAAGGATTTGCCGCTGTTCACCCCTGCCTCGATCGCTGCTGATACGACGTTATCCTGAACCCGAACCGTCACTTCTTGAACGGTGTCAACCCGCAGCAGTTCGCGCCGAATATCTTGGGCCATCATGTAGGCAAAATTGGGCGAACACCACGATGTCGGCATTTGGGTTTCTACGATTAAGTGATCGTTCTGAGCGTCGATCGATTTTATAAAGCCCAATGTGAGAACGGATTGATCCAATTCGGGATCGAGCACGCGACTCAGACGTTGTAGAATGATTCTTTCATTATGCGGTGGTGATAGATTCAACCTTGGCTCATCGTACATACTTTATCTCCTGACCGTTCGGTGGTTGTGTTGTAAGCGTTCAGCTATAAGGATCGAGAATACAATAATTTCCGCATTTGCGTTGGGTAATTGGTAAATGGTAATTGGTTATTGAAGCTCTAATTACCATTTACTAATTACCATTTACCTACGACTGTCCGCAAACGGTGGAAGTTATTAATTTTCCATGCCTTAGGGAACGATTACGCCGCGCCCAACGATGTTTCGGTTTTTGAAATCTTCAATGGCAGCGTTGATGTTGACCAGCGAATATTCTTGGGCGTGCAGCTTCACTTTGCCTTCGGCGTTCAGTTCCATCAGCTCGACCAACTCCATGTAGTTGCCGACCAGGCTACCGGCAACGGCAACTTCTTGAATAATCAAGTGGACGGTTGGAATACGAACTTCGCCACCATAGCCGACCATAAAGTGGGTGCCGCCCTGGCGCAGCATTTGCCAGCACAACTGCTCGGCCCCTAATTCGCCCACAAAATCGATGACGGCGTGTGCGCCACCGCTGGTGATCTCTTTGATCTCTTCGACGATGGTTTCGGGGTTGCCGGCCAGGGTATGGGTTGCGCCCAACTCTTTGGCCAACTGGCGGGCCGACTCGTTGAAGTCGATGGCGATGGTGCGCGCGCCACACAGTTCGTGCAGCGTTTGCAGGGCAATGTGGCCCAAACCGCCCACACCCAGAACAACGCAGTACTGGCCGGGGGTCAGTTGTTTGGCGGCGCGTTTCGCCACGCGATAGGCGGTAATTCCGGCATCGGCCAGCGGAGCCACTTCAACCGGCACTACGTTCGGGCTGAGTTTGATCAGCGCCCGCTCGTTGGTGAGGAAGTAATCGGCAAAACCGCCGTTAACGCCCAGGCCGGGGAATTGGCTGTTCTCACAGTACATATCCTCGCCCCGGCGGCAGCCGTAGCAGACGCCACAGGTGCGCAGCGGGTGGCAAATAACGGCATCGCCCCGCTTTACGGAGGTCACGCCGCTGCCGACCTCTTCAACCCAACCGGCATTTTCGTGGCCCATAATGTAGGGCAGCAGTTCGTTGTGGGGGTCCATCGCATCGCGCCAGACGCCTTCGATGATGTGTAAATCGGTGCGGCACAGACCGGCAGCGCCAACCCGCACGATGACATCGTTGGGCGATTTGATTTCCGGATCGGGGACGTCCTCCAATTTTAGTTCGACATCCAT
>JAGRBY010000319.1 GCA_020433835.1 Anaerolineae bacterium
CCATGACGACGAGCAGATTTTTTTTTTTTTTTTGGCCGATGACCAGAGCGAGAATGCTATCTGTGTGGTGCTATCCGGCACCGGAACCGACGGCACCTTAGGCTTGAAAGCAGTCAAAGAGCGCGCCGGAATTACGATGGCCCAATCAACGGACGATGCCGAATATGATGGCATGCCTAAAAGCGCCATTCGCACAGGATTGGTTGATCTGGTTGGTACGGCGGCTGAACTGGCTCAAAAATTGATAGGCTATAAAAACAGTGCGGACAGAATTCAACTACCGGAAGAAGAAGAAGCCCTACTTGAAGATGACTCAGCGGCACTGACCCGTATTTTCACCCAACTTCGAGCTAAAACCGGTCATGATTTTACGCATTATAAACGCTCGACCATACTCCGGCGTATTGGCCGGCGGTTGCAGGTTAATCAAATTGGCTCAATCACCGAATATCTGAGTTATTTACGCGATAATTCTGACGAGGTTCATGCTCTGTTTAAAGACTTTTTGATTTCCGTAACCAATTTCTTTCGCGATGGTGACGCATTTGCCGCCCTGGAAAAAGAAATTATCCCTAAACTTTTTCTCAACAAAAAAGCAAAAGAGCAAATTCGCGTGTGGGTAGCCGGCTGTGCCACCGGTGAGGAAGCTTACTCCATCGCCATGCTTTTGAATGAGTATGCCACTTTGGTCGACACCCCCCCTTCGGTCCAAATCTTTGCCACCGATATCGATGATGAAGCCATTGCCTTTGCCCGCGATGGTTTTTACCCGGAGTCGATTGCGGCCGACATTTCACCGGAAAGATTGCGCCGCTTTTTTACAGATGAGGTGGGTGGTTATCGCGTAAAGAAGGATATTCGTGAAACGGTTCTCTTTGCCATCCACAATCTTATTGAAGATGCACCTTTTTCAAAGCTTGATCTCATTTCCTGCCGCAATTTACTTATTTATCTTGACCGTGATATTCAAGAGAAAGTGTTTGAGCTTTTTCACTACGCGATGCACCCCAGCGGCTATCTTTTTTTGGGATCATCAGAGTCAACCGATCCGGCCACAAATCTATTTATCCCCCGCATAAAAAAGCAGCGTATTTTCAAACGTCGCGACTCGGTTTCAACCGGGGTGCGTTTTCCCCGTTTGCCTTTAGTAAAAACGGCTGATTTATCAAACGAAAACGCAAAAGATCAAAAATCTGGGCTAAAGGCAACCACTTTTGAAGAGCTTTATCAAGCCTGGACATTAAAACAGTATGCCCCACCCCGTCTTATCGTTAATGATAATTATGAAATCACCCATATCTTTAGCGGTGCTGACCGTTATCTTAAAGAGCAAGAAGGTCCGGTTACGCAAAATATTCTGCACAAAATTATACCGGCTCTTAGACTTGATTTGCGCACGGCGCTTTATCAGGCTTTTGTAAAAAGAGAAAAAACCGAGTCTCGCTATTTGCATGTAGAAATTGACCAAAAGCCCAGCAGTGTAAAACTTCGAGTTGGCCCTATTGAGGAACCGGGCTTTCCAAAAGATTACATCGAAGTTATTTTTGAAGACCAAAAAAATCCGGTCGAAGTCCCGGCTGATATTACAAAAACGGTAGATGAAAACGCCACACAGCTCATTTCTCGGCTGGAAGAAGAAGTACAGCGCACGCGAGAGCAGCTACAAAGCACTGTTGAGGAATATGAAACTTCAAATGAGGAGTTAAAAGCCTCAAATGAAGAGCTGCAATCAATGAATGAAGAAATGCAATCTACCACTGAAGAGCTGGAAACCAGTAAAGAGGAGCTGCAATCAACCAACGAAGAGCTGGTGACGGTTAACCAGGAGCTTAAAAACAAAATCGATGAGCTCAATCGGGCGAACAGCGATTTGCAAAATTTAATGGCTTCAACCGATATTGGCACCATCTTTCTTGACCGGAATTTGCAGTTAAAACGTTTTACCCCTAAAGCATGTGAAATATTTAATATTATTAGCTCAGATCTTGGTCGTCCTTTTGACCATATCTCGCATAAACTTCGCTACGACGACTTAATCAGTGATACTGAACAAGTCTTGAAATCGCTCGCAAAAATTGAACGTGAAGTTGAGACCAAAGACGGCTACTGGTACATCATCACCTTATTACCGTACCGCACCGTACATGATAAAATTGATGGGGTAGTACTCACATTTGTTGACGTAACGGAACTAAAGCAGGTAGAAAAAGAATTAAAGCAACGGGTTTCACAACAAGCTACGGTGGCAGAATTGGGGCAAATGGCCTTAGCCGGTACATCCATCAATGAATTAATGCAAAAAATCACCGAATGCGTTTGTTATGCCCTTGAACTTGATCTCTGTAAAGTTCTAGAACTAACGCCGGATAAGACTAACTTTTTGCTAAAATCCGGTACCGGCTGGCAAGACGATTATATAGGCAAAACTTATATCCCCAGCGACGCGCACTCACAAGCCGGCTATACCCTTATTACCCATGAACCGGTTATTGTTGAAGATTTATCGCAAGAAACGCGATTCAGCGGGCCTGAACTGCTTACTCTGCACAACGTTGTTAGTGGCATGAGTGTTGTTATTGGTGACAGAGAATATCCTTATGGTGTTTTGGGGGCGCATAGCAAAAAGAAACGCATTTTTAGCCAGTACGATGTAAACTTTATTCTCTCAGTGGCTAACGTTTTAGCCGAAGCACTCAATCGAAAACAAGCGGAAGCCGCACTCCGACAAAATCGTGAAACTATACAGCAGCAACTATCTGAAATTGAGGCTATCTATTCTACAGCTCCGGTGGGTCTGGCCTTTCTCAACAAAGAGTTGCACTTTGTTCGCCTTAATGAGCGTTTAGCCGAAATTAACGGCCTGCCTGTATCAGAGCATTTAGGGCAGACAATTGCCGAGGTGCTTCCCGATCTCAACCCCTTAATAGATCCTTACCTTCAGCAAGCTATCAACGGTGAGCCGGTGCTTAACGCCGAAATCCACGGAACATCACCAGCCACCCCTGAGATAGAACGAGACTGGTTGGCCTCATATCTACCTCTCAAAGGACCGGATGGCGAAGTGGCGGGTATTAATACGGTTATTCAAGAAATCACCGACATAAAAGAGGCCAGACAAGCGCTAGAGGCCAGCGAAGATCGTTTTCGGCGGGCTATTGTGGAAGCTCCATTTCCTATTTTGACACACGCCGAAGACGGAGAAGTGGTGATGATTAGTAAAGTGGTTACCGAATTGACCGGCTATACAGCTGAAGAGATATCAACAGTGGAAGCCTGGGTAACACAGGCCTACCAAAAAGAGATGCGATCACACGTAAAAAAAGGTATCGATAAACTGTACAAATTAGAGCATCGGCTCGATGAAGGCGAATTTGAAGTTACTACCAAGCAGGGAGAAAAACGTATCTGGCATTTTCATTCTGCTCCCCTGGGGATCGATGAAAAGGGACGGCAATTAATCATCAGCATGGCTTCGGATGTTACGAAACGGAAAGAGTTTGAACAAGCTTTGCAAAAAAACCAACAGCGCTTAAAGGAACTCAATGAAACGTTAGAACAACGCGTTGTTGAACGGACAGAAGAACTAACACGCATTATCAACGACTTAGATCAATTTGCTTATGTAGCCTCGCACGACCTTAAAACACCACTACGGGCTATCGACAACTTAGCCGCTTGGATTACAGAAGATGCGGCCGACCGCCTGCCTGAAGCTTCAAAAGAACATCTGGAGAAAATGCGCGATCGGGTTCATCGCATGGAGGCGTTGCTTAATGACCTATTAGCCTATTCGCGGGCGGGTCGTAGTAAAGAGGAAATTGAAGATATAGACACAGGCGAGTTGGTCACTGATATTGTGAGTATGCTGGCTTTACCTAAACAGTTCACCGTCGATATTCAAGCGGATATGCCGCACTTGCGCACCAATCGCCCTCTTTTAGAGATGGTTTTGCGCAATCTTATTGACAACGCTATAAAACATCACGATCAGCCTAATGGTCGAATTATGATTTCAGCCCAACAAACTGATAAAGATATTGAATTTGTCATTACCGACGATGGTCCCGGTATCGATCCCGCCTTTCATCAACGCATATTCCAAATATTTCAAACGCTTCAAGCTAAAGATAAAACTGGCGGCAGCGGTGTTGGGTTAGCGATTGTCAAAAAAATTATAGAAGCGCGTGGCGGTAATATTACGGTTGAGTCTTCAACCGGCCAGGGTGCCACGTTTCGATTCACCTGGTTTAAGGATAAATAATCAGCCCAAAAGGGATGTAACTATGGCAACAAAACCGCTTCACATTTTATTGGTTGAAGACGATGAGGTTGACGCAGAAGCAGTTGTTAGAGCATTTAGAGATAAGCATATAAATAATCCGTTAACTATTGTTACTAACGGTATTGAAGCCCTGCAAGTGCTGCGTGGAGAGAATAATAAGGTGCCAATTTCTCTGCCCTATTTAATATTACTCGATTTAAATCTACCAAAAATGAATGGTATTGAATTCTTAGACCATATCCGCCAAGATGATAAACTCAAACATAGCATTATTTTTGTCTTAACTACTTCAGACCGTGAAAGTGACAAGTGGGCGGCTTATAAACATAACGTCGCCGGCTATATGGTTAAATCTAAAGCGGGCAAAAACTTTGTAAACGTAACCAAACTGCTTGAAACCTATTGGCGTACCGTTGAATTTCCCTCAGGAGGAACGTATGCCACCTCCTAAAATAAAAGTTCTTCTTATTGAAGACGACGAAGTGGACCGGGAAGCCGTGCTTCGAACGCTTCCCTCAAAATACACCTTAGATATGGCAACCACCGGTTATGGGGGCCTAGAAGCCGCCCAATCACTCTCACCCGATGTAGTGTTGCTTGATTATCGACTGCCGGATATCGACGGTATCGATATTTTATCCCAATTATTGGACCAAAAGTTACCCGTTATTATTTTGACCATTGAGGAAAACCCCGAACTCATCGTCAATGCTATGAAACAAGGTGCCTTCGATTATATGGTTAAACGCCACCTGACCAGTACAGCGCTTGACCACGCTATTACCAATGCTATCGAAAAGCTTACCCTCAAGAAAAATATCGAAGAGAAACAACTCGCATTAATTGAACAGGCTAAAATACTCGAAAAAAGGAATCAGCAAATTCGCGACTTGGCTTCGGCCTTGACTCTGGCCCAGCAGCAGGAACGAAGGCAAATTGCCCAGACTTTGCACGATAATTTACAGCAAATTCTCCACGGTATTCATGTACGCACGCTACTGCTCAATTCAGATCTGCCTTCCAAGCAGCAGGCAACTATTGAACCCCATATTGAAGAGATGGAAAATCTCATCGACCAGGCTCTTGAAGTTATTAGAACGTTAAGTGTTGATCTTAGCCCCCCTCTGTTAAAAGGTGAAGGGTTAGATGTTGCTTTTGAATGGCTAGCTAGCCAAATGAAGCGACGCCATGGCCTCACGATCACCTTGGAAGGCGAAGCAAATTGCAATGTGGATCATGATGATGTACGCGTCTTAATCTTTCAAATGGTTCGTGAATTGCTGTTCAATGTTGTTAAGCATGCCGGGGTAGAAGCCGCCCATCTAAAATATTTTACAGAGGACGGATTTGTTAAAATTAAAGTTATTGATAACGGCTCCGGGTTTGACGCATCCCATTTAACCCAGGCAAAAAATGATGGTTCGTTTGGCTTGTATAGTATCCAAGAACGATTAGACTTATTTGGGGGAAATTTAGAAATCAATTCGCTTCCGAACAACGGTACAACCATAATGATAACCATCCCTCAACAGTCTTCACAATTTCACCAGCTAACCGTGTGAGATAATTATGACAAAACAACGTTTACCGTATAAGGTGTTTATTGTTGAGGATCATCTCGCCATGCGTCAGGCCTACGTTGATCTTATTGCTCGTGAGAACAATCTAAAGGTATGCGGCATAGCAGTAACCGCCCATGAAGCTCTCGAACAAATTCCTGAATGTCAGCCCGATATTGTCCTTATCGACGTTTCACTTAATGGGATGAGCGGCATAGAACTGACACAGCAGCTCAAAAATCAATATCCGGAACTTCTTGTATTGATCATTTCAGGCCACGAAGAACCCTTTTACGCCCGCAAAGCAATTCAGGCCGGCGCACGTGGGTATGTGGTAAAACGACGGGTTTGGTTACTAACCCAAGCTATTCATGATGTTTTAGAAGGCGAAATTCACATAACCCCTTAATCCACTCACAAAACAGCTTAGGTGGAGTAAACATTTTCTATGTGTAAAGAGAGTAAAAAAAGTAACGGGGTTAACCAACGCGATATACATCTTGCCCCAACATTAAATGCTCATCTTGCTGAAACGCAAGAATTTGAGCGTCGCAGCCTGGCTCGAGCCTTACATGACGAGATAGGGCAAAATGTAACCGCTATTGGATTCAATCTCGATTTTATTCAATCTCAATTTGACACTTCAGATCCCAATGTCAACTTTATTCGAGCGCGTTTAGAAAGTGCCTTAATGCTTGTAGAACAAACCACAGATCGGATACGCCAGATTGTGACCGAACTGCGTCCGCCCATGCTCGATGAATATGGGTTAATTGAAGCGCTTGACTGGTATGCTGACAATCTTAGCCAACAATCCGGTATCGAAATTGATATTCAATCTATGTACTTTGCTCCGCGTTTGCCAATTTGGGTAGAAAATACTCTTTTTAGAATAACCCAAGAGGCTTTAAACAATGTTATTCATCACGCGCAAACCGATCAAGCATCTATCATTATTGAAGCAGATGCAACTCATATTAGGCTGCGCATTACGGATAATGGCATCGGGTTTGACAGACAACAGCAAACAAATTTATCCGAAAATTTCGGGTTGCAGACAATGGTAGAACGGGCTAAATCCGTTCAAGGTGTTTGTTTTATCGAGAGCCAACCCAACCAAGGCACACAGGTAATTGTTGAAGTGCCCCGATGAAAATAAAAATATTGCTGGCCGACGACCATCCCGTGGTACGTGATGGATTACGGCTCATTTTAGAAAATCAATCAGACTTGGAAGTTATAGGCGAAGTAGACAACGGTCTTGATGCCGTACGTCAGGCCACAGTCAATTGTCCAAAAGTAATTATTATGGATATTACGATGCCACAACTGAACGGTATCGAAGCTACTCGCCAAATATTAGAAACCTGCCCCAATAGCCACGTCATTATGCTATCAATGCATGCCTCAACCAAACAGGTGCTGTGGTCTTTACAGGCCGGAGCAACAGGATACTTGCTTAAAGGTTCGGCCAGTAATGAAGTGATCAAAGCTATTCGATCCGTCTGCTCCGGGCGTCGCTACCTTAGCCACAAAATTTCAGAACAAATTGGCAAAGAAGAATTACAAAAACTTGAAACAAAAGACATAACAAATCCATTAGCACCGCTTAGTCCTCGCGAACGCGAGGTGTTACAACTTGTTGTTGAAGGCAAATCAAGCGCCGAAATAGCAAAACTTCTTTTTCTTTCCACAAAAACTGTTGAAACATACCGCTACCGGCTTATGCAAAAGCTAAACATCAACGATCTGCCCAGTTTGGTAAAGTTTGCCATCCAAAACGGGTTAACTCCCCTCGAATAAAGTTTTCATCCGTGTGGGGTTGCTCTACCTCTTGCCTTAATCGTATAATGCCATCACCGGCAGCGTATAATTACATTGTCAAATTTCCCTTACAGACAAAGTAAAATATTTAGCCTACCATGAGTGTCAGAAGTTATCTCATTGATCATAGCGTATGCATTTATACTTTTAGAGAACTTATAATGGATCAACTTATTCAAACCCTAATTGCCCACAAAAACCATAATGGTAATAGCAACCGTTCAAATGACTTGGCCAGTCAAATTTGCCATCAACTTTTATCTACAGCAACAAAGCTTCATGCTGTAAATCATTTACTGACTGAAATAAAAAGAGAGTCTAAACCCATTCCTGACGAAATTTTACAGGTCACATCCACTTTGGTTAAAGAGTTACAATCCCTGGGCAATAATATTTTACAAATTGATAAGCCAAACAATTTCTCTAGTACATCATCATTAGTGAAATTTGATATTGTCTCGCTTGTAGAAGAGAGCATCCAGCCTTATCTTATTCAAGCTCCAGAACGAAAATTTACCCGAGATTATGGAGCAATATTAATGGTTTGTGGTAACCCTGAAAAGACACAGATTATTTT
>JAGRBY010000031.1 GCA_020433835.1 Anaerolineae bacterium
GAAGCCGAGCCGGTTTATGATTTGGAAATCTTGAGACACTAGTCAACAAGATACAGCGTCGTACTATTTAACCTCGTCAAGGGGTAGGTACATTATTGATTAGTCGAAAGTATAGAGCATGATAAAACGAATTGCGATGATAAGCATCCACACCGGCCCTTTGGCAACGTTGGGAGGCAAAGAAACCGGCGGGATGAACGTGTACATTCGTGATCTCAGCCGCGCCTTGAGCCGCAAGGGTATTGACGTTGATGTGTATACCCGCTCACAAGACCCGACAATAGCTCCGATAGACACCCGTCTGGCGGAGCGAGGTCGGGTTTTTTATGTTAAAGCCGGCCCGGAGAAACCCTACAATAAAAATGATATTTATCATCACATCGATGAGTTTGTTGAGAATGTGTTAGCCCAAGGGCAAACTTATGACATTATCTACAGCCATTATTGGCTGTCGGGCATTGCCGCCGGGGCGCTGCGTCACTACTGGCACATTCCCTATGTGCAGATGTTTCATACCCTGGCTGAGTTAAAAAATCGGGTGGCTCAATCTCCGGCGGAGAGAGACACGCTTCAGCGTCTTAACTGTGAAGGTGAAATTATGCGCTCGGCAAATCGCGTTATTGCGGCCACACCGTTGGATCGCAACCATATGATGTGGGCCTATGGTGCCCCTTCGGACAAAATCGAGATTGTGCCGCCGGGCGTTGATTTGGAGCGCTTTAAACCGATTGATCGGCAAGAGGCCAAAGCCCGTATCGATGTGCCGGCTCATCACAAAATGATCCTCTTTGTAGGCCGGATGCAGCCGTTGAAAGGCATCGACACGATTTTGCGCGCCTTAGCCATCGCCAAGCAGCGCGAACCGGAATTATTTGAGGATGTCTGTTTATCGATTGTGGGCGGCGATCCCAACCAAGATTCCGAGCTGGAGATGAGGGAATTTGAACGGCTCAAGGAACTGCGCGAGTCGCTCAACATTGGCGATTTGGTGACGTTTTTGGGTGCAAAAGATCAAGACAAGCTGGTGTATTACTACACCGCCGCCGAAATGGTGCTTATGCCCTCCCACTATGAGTCGTTTGGTATGGTCGCTATTGAAGCTATGGCTTGTGGTACTCCGGTTATCGCTTCTGATGTCGGCGGCTTGTCGTTTAGTATCGAAGATGGTTTTAACGGCTTTTTAGTGCCCGGACGTGATGCCAGGGCGCTGGCCGGTAAAATTATTCTTTTACTGAAACACGGTATCCTACGCGATCAATTGGGCGACCAGGCTCGGCAGTGGGTTCAGCGCTATAGTTGGGATAACATTGCCGATGAACTACTGGCCATTTTTGAGCAAACCTTAGAAGCGTATCAACGCGTTTAACCCGTTCTCATCAAAAACAGATTTTAGAAAAGAGGCTCAGTCGCATTGTGAAGGCAATCGACTGAGCCTCTTTTTGTTTTTCTACTAACTGAGTTCGATAATTAGACAGAATTAACAGGATTTATAAGATGAAATTAAGTAGAAATCTTTTCAATCTTGTAAATTCTGTCCATTTTCCTAAACTCCGAACTGAGGTCACTAACTCAACCGTTAGCGCGTTTGAGTTGGGGTTGGTTGTGGTCCAGACGGATAGGTCGGTACGGTTTGGGGTGAGACGCCAGAATTGACCGATAAGGTAATGACCAAATCATCGGTATTGTTGCTTTCATCGGTTTCATCCACAACATCAAACGGATCAGCCCAGGCTCTCAGCGTGGTAGGCCCGGAACCGGTGAGCGTGATATCGACAGTAATGGTTCTGCCGCCACCGGCCGGGAACCATTCTCCTTGAACCCCCACCAACAGCACAGGCGTGGTTAGATCATTCGTATCGTACATGGCGATATGGAAGTTGTTGGGATCGGCCACCGAGACATTACCCTGGTTGATGGCGGTTATTTTCACCCGATGCGTACCATCACCATTCGGCTTCACGCTAAAGCTGCTGATGATCAAATCCGGCCCGGAGCTTGGGGGCGGTGAGCCGGCTCCTTTCAACAGAACGGGGAAGAAGATTCTACCCGGCGGTGCTTGTAGCGTAAAGGTAAAGGCGGATGAGGTGCTGATATTTCCGGCTTTGTCATGGGCCTGGATAACCCAGGTGTAGGTATCGAAGGCCAAGTCGGCGGGCGGCGTAAAGGTTGTTCCGCTGACCACGGTGGTGGTTGCTATGCCGCTGCTATCGGTGAGTACCAAGGTATAAGTTACCGGCCCAGACAATGCATCGACCGAGGCCGTCCACTCGAAAGCGGGTCGGGCCGTGTCGGTGATGACAGAGCTATCGGCCGGCGCGATCAGGGTGGGTGTTGTCGGCGGAGTATAATCGACAGTGACGCGCCAGGTATCGGTGTAGCCTAACGTTCGGCTATAGCGGTCAGTAGCACGTACCGTCCAATCATAGATCCCTTCCGGCAGGGCGATGCCGGCCATAGTCTGGGTACCCGGTATGTTGATCGAGCCATAACCGGAAATACTGAGCGTATAGGTCATCGTATCGGGCGAAGCCGACCAGACAAAGTTGACCGGTTGGTTGGTATAGGTTCCATCCGGCGGACTGATCAGTGTTGGGATAGGCGGCGGGTTGAGATCGACGGTAAAGACCCAGGTGGTGGTGATAGCCGTATTACCAGCCTGATCGGTCGCCGCGACGGTCCAATCATACACACCATCGGGCAAGGTGAGTGTGGTTGTGGTCAAGGCCAGGGTCTGGGTTGGCGTATCATTGAGCGACAGGGTATAGGTCACCGGCCCCGACAGCGCATCGACCGAAGCCGTCCACTCGAAGGTGATGATATTGGTTTGGGTGAAGACAGACCCGTTCGGCGGCAGGATCAGTGTCGGTGAGGTTGGCGGTGTCGTGTCAAGTGTCAGCGTCCAGGTATCGGTGAAGCCGGATGTGTTGGTGGCCGCGTCAATCGACTGAACAGTCCAGGTGTAGACGCCGTCACCATCCACCAACGATAGTGCTGCCGAAGTATCGGTGAACGGCCCCAAAATAGTGCTGGTTACCGGTGTCGTCAGCGCCAACTGATAACTGGCAGCATCCGGTACATCGCTCCAAACAAAGGTCACATCGGGATCGTTGGTTAGCGTGCCGTCGGGCGGCGCAATCAGCGAGGGTGCATCCGGGGCGGTATTGTCGATGGTGAAGACCCAGGTATCGGTGATGCCGCTGGAATTGCCGGTCGCGTTGATAGCAGCGACGGTCCAGGTATAGACGCCCTCCGGCAGCACGGTTGGGCTAACTACCGGGCTGGAGCCGGGGCCGGGGATATCATACACACCGGCCGGCGTGAGGTAGAGCGTGTAGGTGAGCGCCTCACTCACCTGTGACCAGGTCAAGCTAATCGCATTGGAGTTGGTGATAGTACCGTTTGGCGGCGCGATGAGGAACGGCGGATCAGACGCATCATCATCATCCAGAATGGTTAAAATGCTGGTGGTGATAACCGAGCCGCTGCCCTCACCGGAGGTAACGGTGAGCAGCGATAGTTGCAGATCCTCATCGCCCTCAACGAGCGCGTCGTCGGTAATGGGTACGGAGAAGGTGAGCGCGGTGGTACTGGGGGCGAAGGTCAACACGCCGCTGGTCGTCACATAGTCTTCGGAGGCCAGCGCGACAATATCGCTGGTGGTGTAGCCGACGGTGCGAGTTACACCCGCGGCTGCACTCAATGTAACGGTAATCACTGCGGGGCCGTTGTCCTCATCGACCGTGTAGTTGGTGGTGCTGAAATCAAACTCCGGCGTATCATCGTCATCTTGGATGATAAGGATAGCCTGACTAATGCCGAGCGTGACGCTAATTTCATTGGACAGGCTGAGGAGGAGCTGTTCATCATCCTCAAAGAGCGTGTCTTGGGTGATCGGCACGGTGAATGTTAGGACTTTGATGCCGGGGGTAAAGGTCAAGGTGCCGCTACTGGTTGTGTAATCACTTATAGCCAACGCCGTATCATCGTCGGTTTGATAGTCTACGGCGGCCGTTGTGGTTGCGGTTGAACTTAAAGTGACCGTTATCACGGCGCTGCCGTCGCTTTCTTGTACGTTGTAAATTTTGGACGTAAAGCCGACAGTCGGCGGCAGATCATTATCGACGATAGTCAGCGTGGCTGAGTCGACATCGATAACCGCATTGACCGGACTCGACAGCCATAACTGAACGGTTTCATCACCCTCGAAGATCGTATCATCGGTGATCGGCACCGTGAAAGTTGCCGAGGTTTCACCGGGGTCGAAGGTGACCGTGCCGGTTACGGCGGTATAGTCGCTGGCGCGGCTGGCCGTGCCGTCGCTCGTCGTGTAAACGACCGTCGCTGATACTTCTGAAGAAGGTGTGAGGGTTAGGGTGATGACGGCTGTTCCGGCGGCCTCATCAACGCTGTAGTCACCGGCGGCAAAGGTTATGGTCGGTAAGGTATCATTGGACATAATCATAACCGTACCCGTCGGACTGCCGATATTGGCGCTGACCACGTTGCTCAGGTTGAGTTGGAACTGTTCTAACGTCTCATAAACTGTGTCATCGACGATAGAGACGGTAAAGGTCAAGGCCGATGTGTTGGGCGGGAAGGTCAAGGTACCGCTGGTAGCGGCGTAGTCAGCCGGACTGACGGCGCTGTCGTCGCTGGTAGAATAATCGACCGAAGCCGCAACCGACTGAGTCGGCGTCAGGGTTACCGTAATCAAGGCCGTGGTATCAACGCCTTCTGTCACCAGATAGAAATCAGGATCGAAGTTGAACGTTGAGGCATCGTCATCGATGATGGTCAGCACGGCCGGGTTGTTGGTTATACCGAGATTAGCATTGGCGGCATTACTCAACGTCAGCAAGACTGTCTCGCTGCCTTCGAGAACCGCATCATCGGTGATCGGCACGGTGAAGCTCTGTTGGGTGATACCCGTCGTGAAGGTCAGAGTCCCGCTAGCCGAGCTATAATCGCTGGTATCACTGGCCGTACCGTTGCTCGTCGCATAATCGACTGTCACTTGTTGAGCCGAGGTGATACTGAGCGTAACCGTGATAATCGCCTCACCGGACGGATCATCTTCATCAACCTGATACGTCGGCGCGCTGAAATCAACGGTGGGCGTATCATTGTCGATGATGGTTATTATGGCGGTATCCGTTGCAGCCAAAGTCGCACTGACCGGGCTGGAGAGGTTCAGGGTCAGAGTTTCGTTGGCCTCGATAGTGGCGTCATCGACAATGGTCACCGGGAAGGTGATCGTAGTTGTACCCGGAGCAAACTCAAGCACATCATTGACCGCAACGTAATCAGCGGGGCTGACGGCGGTTCCGTTGGCCGAGGTGACCACAACCGTTACCGTTACGCCCGACGCTGAGCTAAGCGTAACGGTGATGGGGGCTGTACCTATACCCTCGTCCACGCTGTAATCGCCGGCGGTAAAACCAACTGTCGGGATCTCTTCATCGTCGATGATGGTCAATGTGGCCGTATCCGTTGTAGCCAGCGTGGCACTGATAGGCCCGGAGAGCGTTAGATCGAGCGTTTCATCACCTTCTAAGAGGAGATCATCATTGATGGTTACCGGGAAGGTGATGGTGGTTGTGCCGGGAGTAAACTCAAGGAAGAGATTAACCGCATCGTAATCATCAGGGTTGATAGCCGTGTCGTCACTTGATGTGACGGTGACGTTTATCGGCACGAACGAGGCCGCGCTCAAGGTTACGGTGATAACCGCCGGTCCGGCGTCCTCATCAACCGAGTAATCCGTACTCTCAAAGCCAACAGTCGGCACATCATCCTCGCTGATGATAGTCAGCGGAACCGGTGTGTTACTGCCAAGGACCGCGTTAGACGGCAGCGACAGCGTAACCGTCAACAACTCGTTTTCTTCAAAGTCGTTATCATCGACAATCGGTATAGTGATAAAGGCCTGGGTGACACCGGGGCTGAAGCTCAGTGTTCCATTTGTCGTGAGATAATCATCGGGGTCGATGGCCGTGTTATCGCTGGTCGCGTAGTTGACCGTTGCGGTTATGCCGGCCTCGGCGCTGAGAGTTACCGTTAATACGGCTGTTCCGTCGGTTTCATTCACGGTGTAGGCGGCGGCGTCAAAATCGACTGTCGGTTCCGGATCGTTGTCGGTGATCGTTAAGGTGGCCGGGCTGGTGGTGCCGATATTGACCAGGTTCGGGTTGAGCAGGGTCAGGATTACAGTTTCATCGGCCTCAAACAGGCTGTCCTCAAGGATCGGCACGGTGAAGGTTTGCTGGGTGATACCGGTTGTGAAGGTTAAGGTATCGCCGGCGGTGGTGTAATCACTGCCCGCTGTCGCCGTACCGTCACTGGTCAGGTAATCGACGCCGACATCTTGGGTCACGGTCGCGCTCAAGGTGACGGTGATGGTTGCCGTGCCGGCGCTTTCGTCAACGCTGTAGTCGGTGCTGCTGAAGTCCGCCGTAACGGCCTCATCATCCAGGATAGTTAAGACGGCGGGATTGTTGATAGCATTCACCAGCGAGCCACTGATCGGGTTGGAAAGGGTTAAGGTGACCGTTTCGGCACCTTCCAGAATGGCGTCATTGCTAATGGGAACGGTAAAGGTTTGCACGGTGGTGTTAGCCGGGAAGATCAACGTCCCGGTTGTAACATCGGTGTAGTCACTGCCGGCCGTAGCCGTGTTGTCGGTCGAGGCGTAATCGACCGTCACCGTATCGGAGACCGGCGAGGCCAGGGTAACCGTGATGATGGCCGGACCGGCGTTTTCATTAACGCTGTAAGCCGCTGCTGAGAAGTCGATGGTTACCAGATCATTATCAATAATGGTCAGGCTGGCCGGATGGTTAACGGCTCCGGTAAGGGTGGCTCCCTGCGGGTTGGATAGGCTGAGATCAACCAGTTCATCATCTTCAAAGAGCAGATCATCGGTGATGGGCACCTGGAAGGTAGCGGTGGTGAGACCGGCGGTGATGGTGAGCGTACCGCTTACGGCCGTGTAGTCGCTGCCGACGGTGGCCGTGTTATCAGCCGTCTCGTAATCCACAAACACATCGTCGGGTGAAGCCAGATTGAGAGTCACGGTGATCGTGGCGCTGCCGTCGCCCTCATTCACCGAGAAATCGCTGCTGCTGAAGTCGACGATGGTATCGGCTACTGTCAACAGGGCCGAGTCGATTAACGTGGCCTGGCTGAGTCCGTAGGTAACGGTAATGAGCGGGTTGACGTAGGTGCCGGTTGTCAGTGGCGCGGTGGCGGTGAAGGAGACGGTTACAACGCCGGCTCCGCTCTTGCTTTGCCCCGGAACCACGACATCGGTCATAACCGAGGTCGGTGAGAAACCATCCGCCAGCGTATCGATCAGGGTGACGGTCGGCGTTGTATCCGTGGTGTTGGTCAGGGTGACGGTGTAGGTCACCTCATCGCCGGGGCCGACCAGGGTAGGATCGACGGTTTTGGTTAACGTAATTTCACCCGTCGTCGGCACTTCGACGGTGACGGTCACCGGTTCACCGGTCGCCACGCCTAATGTGCCGCCGCCGGTCACGCTGTAGGCATCGTTGACAACATCGACCGTTTCGGTGATGGTGGTGTTGGCTGAAACCACAAGCGTCACGGTCAGGCTTTCGCCCAGGCCGATATCATCGCTTAACAGCCAGCGAACCGGATCGGTGCTGATGGGGGTGGGATCGGCGCTGACGTACGTAACGTAGGTCAGCGGGAGTTGATCGGTGATGGTGAAGTCGGCCGTGGCCGTTACCTCGCCGGTATTGGTTACGGTTAAGGTGTAAGTGATCAAATCGCCGGGTTGAACGGTATCGGACGGATCGGCCACTTTGCTGATTTCCCAACGCGGGCCTTCAACCTGGATAATATCAACCACCGCGACCGGCACCACATTGGTCGAAGCCGGGGTGGCGGTGATGGTGGTGGTATTGATCAATCCGGAGGCCGTGGCCGGGACTGTATAGGTTACGGTTACGGTACGAGTCGTTTGGCTGGTCACCGTAAACACATTGCCGATAGTCGGTTCGCTGCTGTCCAACCAATCGAAATCGCTGCTGTAGCTCAACGTAACGGCTTCATCGACATCGCCATCATTGATGAGCGAATGGGTAATCACCACCGTCGTGGAAGGCGCGGTCAGGGTAAAGGTATCGGTGATAAAGGTCAGGCTTTGAAGGAGAACAGCCTCATCCGCGCCGATATCGACGTGGCCGGTATCGGGCAGCGGGCGAGGATCGTTGTCATAGTCGATGGTCAACGTCGAGGCCGGATCGCCGGTTTCAAAGGCGGCTGATCCGGAACCGATGTGCAAGTTGGGCGGGCTGGTTCCGGTATCGATAAAGACCGGGTCGCCGGTGCGATCATTGCTGCCTTTTGCAGCACTGCCGCTAACATCGCTGGCGGTGTTGCCGGTATAGAGGTTGTAATCCAATGTAGCCGCCGTATTGCTGTGCAGCGCCCCGGCTGTAGAGGTATTGGTCGCCACGATAGAACTGTTGACGTCCAAAGCTGCCTGGTCATTATAAACCGCGCCGCCATTACCGCTTGCCGCAGAGTTGGCATAGAAGGTGTTGTTCTCAAGCGTGGCCGAACCATCGGCGACATAAACTGCGCCGCCGTCGCCGGAAGCAGCCTGGTTGCCATGAATGAAGTTGTTCTGCATGAGCAGATCGCCATTGCTGCTGTAAAGGGCACCGCCACTATCAGCGGCAGTGTTGTTTTGCAGACGCAGCGCGGTTAGGTTTAGATCGGCACCATCGTTGTAGATACCGCCACCGTCGGGGGCATTGCCGTTGGCAATGGTCAGTCGGTCGATGGTAACCGTCCCGGTCGGGTTATTGGTGACAAAGACAGCGCGGCTCAGACCACCAGGATCGAGCGTGGTGGTTTGGGAGATGTGGTTAGGCGGATCTTCATCCCAGTTGACGGAGTTATAACCACCCTGTAAGGTAATTGCTTTATCGATGAAAGCAATCTGGGTGACGGTCAGGCTGTTGTAGGCCGTGGTGACGATGTCTGTCCCATCGATATTGTACAGCCCCTCCTCGATCTTGATCAGATCATCGGGAGCGGCTTGCTCGAGCGCCTGCCGAAGCGAGCGGCATGGGAATTCAGTATCCGTACAGTTGTTGTCACCCAAAACCAGGGTATCGGTAATCTCTGTATCATTTCTTAAATCCACACCATCGAGCGCAACGTAGCGGGTGCCGGTTGTACCGCTAATGATGAGGGTATCGGCCGCACTGGCCAGAACGGTATCGCCTTGCGCAAGAGCAACGCCGGAGCGGGCAATCGCGCTAACCGATTCAACCAGCCCTGCCCCGGCTGCCTGGCTGACCGTCAAGCTGATGACGACGGTCGTGCTCATATTGGGAGCCAACGTTACCG
Organism: Anaerolineae bacterium; assembly: GCA_020433835.1. The sequence continues at coordinate 9,385 of JAGRBY010000031.1, forward strand.
GTCCGGTTGGCTGTACAATAGTACCGTTCACATACTTGCCGGTCGAGTTGGAGAATAAGGTGTAGGTATCGGTCATGTTGCCGGTGTTGGCTAACGTATGGGTAAAGGTTAAAACGTCGCCAGGGGCGGCAGTACCGGAATTATCAGGGGTCAGGGTAAAACTTAGCCCCTCTTCAACGGTTGTAGTGGCCGCCGCGCTGGTATTGACCTGTGATGTTCCGCCCGAACACTGGTAGCCCTCAGCCGTCAGACTTGTGGTGTCAACAATATTGGCGAAGGTACCTGTCGGTACTGTAGTTTGTACAAAGAAGCTAGCCGATTGGCCGGGGCCAAGGACCATATTGGCGCTCAAACCGTCGGGCTGAGTGACCACATCTGTGCCGCCCACCACGTTTATAATCTCGCTCCAGCCTTGAGTGCTGTCGAGGGTGACGGTTATGGTTTCGGTGTAGCCCGTACCGGCTCCTAAATTAACACCAGCCGACGTATTTTGGCTGTTGTTGATAACGTTAAAGGTGTAGGTAAATGACTCGGTGGGAGCCAGGGTCGTGTTATTGGTTGGTGTCGGGCCACCCCACGCTAATAGACGTACCCCCACGAGGTATTCATCGCGGCCCATATCGTAGGCACAAAGTTGGGGTCGATCTTCTTCAAACCGATCAAAGTCTACGTCAGATACCCCGTTGGGAACGGCATCGATGGCCGGTGAGTTATACAGTAAATCACCGCCGGTCGTTCTAAATTGAGGATTGGCAATTTTATTGCCGGTTCCGCCACTGGCACCACTATAGGTATTATTCCATTGCAGGGTGTAATTAACAGCCGTACTGCCACCCGCCACATGAATGCCTGTACCGGCAGTAGAGGCCGTATTCGAAGCCACGATGCTGGCGCTGATAAAGGTACTGCCACTCAGATTATAAACACCACCGCCTTGGTTACCCGCACTGTTTTCGCGGATAGTCGCGTGATGCAATCGGGGCGAACCGGATCCGGCGTAATAAAAACCGCCGCCGTCCGTGGTGGCCTGGTTATTATAGAAGTTGGGGTTTTCGAGCAGCATCGTGCCGCTGCCGACAGCATAGATACCCGCTCCATTGTCGGCGCTGTTTTCGTTAATCTGTTTGTTTCTTATATAAAGGTTAACACCCTCGTAGTAGATACCACCGCCATCGCCTCCGGCTTCATTACCGAAAATGGGAAACCCACCCGCAATTGAGACATCGCCGCCGGAAGCAACATATATACCACCGCCGTCATTGGTGGCCTGATTATCCGTAATTTCGCCGTCGAAACCTGTGGCTGTAGCATTAGGACCAATATAAAGCCCACCGCCATTGGTGGCGCTGTTGGAAATAACATCGACAGTGGTCAGAGTCAGGAGATCAGCCTGGCTTAAAATACCACCGCCATTACCGCTGACCTGACCATTGGTAATCTCTAACCATGAAAGAGTCACTTCGGTGGACGCCGCAATATCAAACACGCGCCCGCTAAATGTTCCATCAACGGTCGTGGAGATAACGTCTCCCCCATCCACTTTAGCGGAAAAATCTTTTTCCCAAGAGCCATCAATGGTAATATCCTGACTAATGGTTAAATTCTCTTCACAGACTCCCTCAGCGACGTCGATAGTATCGCCCGGTGAGGCCACCGCCAGCGCGGCTCCGATGCTGCCGTAGATGGTGCCGTTGACACGGGCCAAACAGGCGTTGACCTCATCCGCACCCATATCGGACGCGGCATTGATGGGGCGCGGATCTTCTTCAAAGTCGCGAGTCACCTGGGCCAGCGTCTCGCCGGCATTAATAACCGCAGAGGTGGATTTTACGTGAAAATCGCGTTCGGCTGGATCGACGAGTTGGGGATCGGCATCAACATTGCCGCTGCCTGCTCCCACCGATCCGGTTACTTGAGTTGCTGCCCCGGCCGTCGAATAGTTGTTAAAGCTGATGGTCGCACCGGCCGCCGCGGTGTGGATGGCGTGATCGGTACCGTTGGCCTGATTCTCAGCAAAGATGTTATTCTTGATGGTCGGGCTGCCACTGTTGACATAGACAGCGCCACCGGCATTGGCACCGGAAACCTCGTTAGCATAGAAGGTATTGTGTAAGATATCAGGGCCACCACTGTTGATATAAACGCCACCACCAAAGTTATTAGCCTGATTTTCGTAAATAAATGTGTTGATGAGCGAGAGACCATTACCACTTTCATGGTAAATTGCCGCGCCTTCATCAGCCTGATTGCCGTAGAAATGATTACCTAAATCCAGGTTGGCCGCAGCCGCATTGTACAAGCCACCCCCTTGAACGGCGCTGTTTTCGTAAACGCTGCTCTCGCCCGCCATATTTAACGTTCCATCGTTGTAGAGACCACCACCGTCACCGACACCATTGGCCGTGTTGTTGTGGATCTCACTTTCATTGGTCAGCGAGAGGGTGCTGCTCGATTGGATAAATACGCCGCCACCATATTCGGCTGTGCTGGACAAAACCGTCATGGCTTCAAAGACGACGGTACTGCCTTGCATGTAGACACCGCCACCCGCATCGCCACCGCTCGGACCTCCGCCCAAACCGGTAGCGTTACCGTTTTGCAGTTCAATGTTGTACAGCGTTACGTCTGAATTATCGATGAACAAGGCTCGCCCCTGCCCTTCCGGGTTTAGGATCGTCTTGTTGCCGGTCAGGGCAGTGAAGGCATCATTGTAGCCGCCCTCGATAATCAAGTTGTGGGTGATGTGAACCGTCTGGCTGATGATCCCGCTGCCGGGGTTATAGGGATGCACGCCGCGACACTCATCATCCGTAACCCGAATGGTATTGCCGGCCTCGCTGTTGTAAATAGCCGTTTGCAGGTTGCCGTAGACGATGCCACTCTCTATAACTTTGGCCAAACAACCCGGTATTTCATCGGCACCCAGGTCGAAGCCCTGGTTGCTGGGGCGGGTGTCGTACGGATCCGTATCAAAGTCGTAGGTCAGCGTCATCGTCGGATCACCGACATCGACCATGGGCGAACTGCTGTTCAGGTGGAAATCGCCGTTCGGGGCATCGACAAAGCTCGGATCGACGGCCAAACTGTTCGATCCGGCTGCGGCACTGCCACCATAGGCATTGGCTGCCGGGAAGGTATTGTTATAGTCAGGTGTAAAGGCCGGAGTACTGAAAATAGCATGGCCATCAGCCGCCGTATTTTCGGAGAAAATATTATTGACGACGCTGGGGCTGGCATTTTCGGTATAGAAGCCACCACCGCCGGTGGTCGCATCATTGCTGTAGAGGGTGTTATGGCGCACGGTCAGGCCGGTCGAGGCGTTGTAGATAGCTCCACCGTTATTGGCGCTGTTATCGCGGATGATATTGTTTTGCAGCAGCGATTGACCGCCATTATGGAAAAATGCTCCACCATCGTTCGTAGCTGTGTTATCGAGCAATAAAGCATCATCGACGGTTAGTTGGCCGCCGGCGTTATAGATAGCACCACCATCCGGGGCGGTATTGGCGTAAATGAGGTTGTCGCCGGTTTCGAGCAGGTTATCGCCCTGCAAGGTTACGGTTCCAGCCTCAACATACAGCGCACCACCACCACCGCTGGTGGCGGTGTTGCTGTAGATGCGGTTGTGGGTCATCGAGACCACCCCGCTTCTGACCAGCACCCCGGCACCGTTGTTGCCACTGCCGTTACGCAGGTGGAGTCCCTCAATCACAATCAGCGAACTGGAGATGGTTTGCGGCATGGTAATGTAGACCACGCGCCCGCTGTCCAAAGCATCGAGTACCGTCGGATTTGTTTCAGGGTTAGACGGACCGCCCAAATTGTTGGTTTTGGTGTATCCACCCTGAATCGTAATCGATTTGGTGATAAGTATCGTCTGATTGACGACGGTCCCACCATCATTAAACGGACGCACGCCGGCACACACACCGGCTACGCGAATGAAATCGCCGTCGGTGGCATCATCGATGGCGGTTTGGACCGCGCCGTAAATGCGCGACCCCGTGTTGATGCGGGCGAAACAGCCGGCTATTTCATCAACCCCGATATCGGGATTTTGGTTTGAGGGGCGCGGATCTTCATCGATATCAAGGATGATCGGGCTGGCAGGATCGCCTTCATCTTCAACGCTTGAGCCGGAGGCGATGTGCAGGAAATTGGTATCGGTCAGCACTGTCGACAGGAAGCCGGGATCGACGGCGATGTTGCCGTTACTGCCGGTTTGATCGGCCAGGCCGCCATAGTTATCGCTCGTGTTGCCGACCACGTCATTATAAGCAAATGATGGGGCTGTACCGGCGCTAAATATACCTCCACCGCTGGCCGCCGTATTGGAAATGAGAATAGTGCTATTGATGATAGGAGCCGAACTGCCCGCGTTGTGATAAATACCACCGCCCTGGCTCGAGGCCTGGTTAGCGTAGAAGGTATCGTGACGCACGGCTAAAGTGTTCGACTCATTGTACAAACCACCGCCGTTTGAAGAGGCAGCGTTACTGGTTACAATCGTATTGATCAGATTGAGCTCGGCACTGCCGGCGTTGTAGAAACCGCCCCCATTCTGGGCTGTATTGTGAGCAGCAATAATACCTTCAGTGGTTAAGGTTCCGGCGGCGTTGTAAGCGGCCCCGCCACTGCTGGTAGCGCTATTGCTCAGCACGCTTGTCTGACTAAGGGTGGTGGTGCCACTGAGGTTGTAAACCCCGGCTCCGTTGGTGGCCTGGTTCCCCGAAATGATCAGATCCTCGGTTTGCAGTGTGCTGTTAGCATTGAACAAGCCGCCACCGTTGGTTGCCTGACCGCCGGTTAATGTCAATCGTACCAAGCTGACATTGGCCGAGTTGGTTACAACCACAGTGCGGCCCAAATCCTGCGCATCGAGCGTAGTGACCACGGGGTTGGTCTCTGGGTTGTTGTCAAAGTTGCTGTTGTAGCCTCCGGCAATCGTAATATTGCGGGTAACAAGTGCCGTTTGGCTGAGCGTCTCACTACCAACTAGACGAGGTTGTGCGCCACGGCAGGTACCGGAAACCTGAACGGTATTGCCGTTCGCAGCAGCATCAATGGCGTCTTGCAGAACACCGTAGATGGTCGCCGGAGATTGCAGCACCCGGGCCAAACAACCGCTCAATTCATCGGCTCCCACATCGAAGCCCTGGTTAATGGGGCGGAAATCGCCGTCGATGTCATCGAACACGGTTGAATCGGGATCACCGGCATCAACTGCCGCCGAGTCAATTGTTAGGTGGAGATCACCGCTGGCGGCATCGACAAATAAAGGATCGCCTGTACTGCTGTTTGCGCCGGTAGAAACGTTACTGTTGTTCGGGCTATTACTAAAGTAGAGGTTGTAATCAATTGAGGCAGCGATTGTACCGGAGTCGCCTCGATAAAAAGCGCCACCGCCGCCGGTGCCCGTGTTCTCGGCAAAGATCATATTCGACAGAACCAGCCCACTGGTGTTGTTATCAAACACACCACCACCGAAGCTCGTAGCCTGGTTACCGTATAGCGTATTATTGGCCGATTTGAGCGTGCCGCTGTTGAAAATTCCACCGCCGCTGCCGGTGGTCGTATTGCTGTAAATGAAATTATTTTGCAGATTAAGCGTTCCGCCGGACACGTAAATACCACCGCCATTACTGGCGCTGCCGCCATAGATACGGCTGCCGGTTATGGTTGGCGTGCCGACGGCGACGTAAATACCACCCCCGTTTTGAGCAGCGGTCGTATTGGAAATCGAAAGGTTGGTCAGCAGAGGGCTTCCTCCGGCCACATAAACAGCCCCACCGGAAGCGTTAGCCGAGGTATTAGAAATAACAACCTCGTCAACAATAATGGGCGCCGCGGGGGTTAAGTTGCCGATGTAAATTCCGGCTCCTCTATCCGCACTGCTGTCTTGAATAATTAGGCGCGATAGTGTAATAGCGGGGCTGCGCACCAAGCTGATGCCCCCGCCGGAAGCAGGCCCTTTCGCATTTTTGATAGTAAAGTTATCGATGGTGATAGGGAAAGCGTTGGATGAGTCAATATAAATCCCAACGCCTGTATCTTGAATATCGATTTGGGTATTGGCCGGCGCTCCGGGGCGACTCAGGAAGTTGTTGCTGTAACCACCATATAATTGAACGGGATCATTGATCGTAATCCCATCAGGAATAGCGTACGATCCCTGGGCAACACGAATCGCATCGCCCGTTGCAGCCTGGGTAGCGGCGTGATTGATCGTCCGGCAGGGGGATGTCCGAACGGTACAGTTATTGTTGGTATTGTTCCCGATCGAAGAGACGTATCGGTCACCAATCGTGCCGTTGGCTATGGTTGTATCATCGACACTGGCAGATGCATCAAAACTTTGCGAAGTGGCGACAACGGTCACTACTTCCTCCAGACCGGCCGGCGCTGTTTCGGCAACCGCCACACGCACTACGATAGAGGTTGAACTACCGGCGGCCAAGGTAACCGGCGTTGTAGGCACAATAAGCGTACCCCACCCAAAGGGAGACGAGGTAAAGTCGATAGTGTAGGTATCGGTGGTTGGGCCGCTGTTGCGCAGGGTATAGGTGTAGGTTATTACATCGCCGGAGTCGACGTATAAAGGATCATCAAAGGGTGGATCATCATTGTCGATCAACTCGACGCCGGGCGTGGCAATAAGATCGGTGACGCTGGCAAATGTACCGGCGTTCGATTGGGAAGTGGCCGTAACGATAGTTTGATTGTAGAGCGGCTCCGGCACGGTGCTCGGTATTTCGACCACAACCTCAAACGTGGTACTGTCTCCGGCATCAAGGGCAATAACCGAGGAGGGAATAATGCTGACATTCAATCCATCAGAGTTAGAGGTGGTCAAATCAAATGTGTCGCTGGCCGATATATTGCCCAAATTGGTGATGGCATGGGTAAAGGTGATGAAACTGCTGGCGATTTGCGCTGTGTCGGTAACGACCACCGGACTTTCCGGCGCTGCCGATAGCAAGACACCCGCATAGAAACGGCTTTCATCCGCACCAATATCGGCGCGATTTCCTTGAGGACGCGCGTCATTTTCAAAGTCGGTGGTGACAGGCGAAGCCGGATCGGCCGCGTTGATCGAAGTTGAGTTCGATTGCAGCCGGAAGTCATTCGCTCCCGCATTTTCAAAGCTAGGATTGTCCGAAATATCATTTGGGCCGGAAAAGGCCGTGCTGTTATTAAAGAAGTTATTGTAATCAAGGTTAACCGCGCCCGCGCCGGCAGCAGCAAGGCCATCCGTCGTATTACTGGCGACAATGTTGCTGCGCAGCGTGACCTGGCCACCGCTCGCGCCATAGACTCCACCCCCGGATGAAGCACTGTTGCTGTAGATGGTGTTGTGCAGCAACGTTGAACTACTGCCGCTTGCGTTGTAAACCCCACCGCCCTGATTACTGGCGCTATTGGCATGAATAATGTTGTTACGCAGGGTAGCATTAACGTTGCTGCCCAAATAAACACCGGCTCCATTTGTTGCCGATCCGCCGGTCAGCCGCAGATTTTCGATGATGGGGCTGATGCTCGATGACCCTTCAATGTAAATAGCGCGGCCTGCCCCGTTGGCGTCAAACACCGTCGGGCCGTAAATGGGGTTAATCCAGTCGGTGACGGTATAACCACCACGCAGGGTGAGCGTTTTGCTCACGTAGACGATTTGATCGAGCGAATTGACCGTTTGAACCTGATCACACAAACCGGCCACTTGTACCAAATCGCCGGAGGTAGCCTCATCAACAGCCTGTTGGACGTTGGTGTAGACCTGTCCCCCTTCGACGCGAGCGAAACAGGTACTGGCTACATCATACGCTTCATCCGCCCCGCGATCAAAGCCACTGCCGAAGGGACGACCTTCGCCTTCGTAGTCAAAAGTAAGCGCCACATCCGTTCCGGAATCGATAGCCGGTGAGCCGGGCGAAGAAAGGTGAAGGTTAAATGCTGCAGGATTAACGAAAAGAGGATCATCATTGTTATTATTATTGCCGGGTACGGGGTCGGACATACCGCCGGCAAAATTATCAGGAGAATTGCCATTAAGAGTAGTATAGGCGATCTGCGAAATAGCCGCGCTGTGAATTCCACCACCGCTATTAGCAGAGTTATCTACAATTAAGGTGTTGGTAATGGCTACTGCGGCACTAAAGGCAACTGCAACTACCCCTCCCCCGTTACCGGCAGGAGCACTGTTACCATAAATGGTGTCGTTGATGATCTCAAGATTACCAACATTAATTGCTACTCCACCACCACCGTCAAGGGTACTTGTATTGCTATAAATCAGGTTACTTCGTAAAAAGGCGTCGCCATCAAAGATAACAACGCCACCACCAAAAGAGTCGGCAGTGTTATTGAATATTTCATTGGCTTCCAGGGTTACCGTTCCACTCAAAACAGCAATACCTGCCCCTAAAGCATCACCACCATTATTCTGAGCACTGTTGGAATAAATTCGGTTACCATTTAACGCCGTTGACGCCCCCGCTGCGTTAGCTACTCCACCGCCGCCATATTGATCGGTATCTATTACAAGTTGGTTACCGTAAATTTCGTTATCTATGAGGGCTAAGGTTCCGTTTTGGTTATAAACACCACCACCATTGTTATCGGTAACGCTACCGCCTGTTAAGTGAAAGCCTCTTACAGTTGCCACGACGGCATTAGGAACGAAAATTACCCGTCCATTACCCTCGGCATCAACTACAGTTACATTAGATGCAGGATCAGCAGTTACCCAGTTAGTCGTGGTAAACCCACCTTGTAATGTTACCGATTGATTAAGGTAAACCACTTGAATACCACCACCTAAAGCGTTGATATCCGTATAACGCCCCGATGCCACCCGAATTTCGTCGCCGGCACCGGCACCGGCCGCATTGATAGCCCGTTGAATGGTGGCACAGGGGGTAAAACTGTTCGTACAATTGTTGGCGACACCTTGATCATCGCCAATAGGCGCTGGAGCAACGTAAAGAATGGGCGGGGCGGCAGCTTGCAATTCTTGTGGTAGGCCAAGCAACCAGAGAAATGCAAAGATAAGCATACCCAATGCCAACAAAAACATAAACCCAAGACGTAAAAATAATCGGGTTGCCTTATTACGACGCCATTGCACAGGTTGCGTTCGTTTAACGTTGATCATTACAGAAATAACGCTTTGTGGTAATTTCATTTTTCCCATGGAAGAATCCTCAGCAATTGCTTTTAGTCAGCAATACATGGTCATATGATCGAAGCAGGCTCGAATCGATAAAACTCAAATTTCATCTTTAGTGAAAAGGGATTTGGCCAAACGTGACGGTGTTAGTCGTTATAATTTAATTATTAATGGACTAGCATGCGTAGTAGGGGAGTGTACAAGTAAGATAATGCCATGATATGATATTATGTATTATATCACAAGGTCAAACCGACAAAATAAATAAGCTATCAGGGTCCCTATGGGTTTGCCACAGGATTATAGGTAATATTTTGGAAAGTTAAAGCAAAACAGCGAACAGACATCACAGATTTTATACAAACGTATCCGAGATATCTGCTCGCTATTAAACTTACCAGCTAACGGTTACTCCTTCACCTCCAACATCATCAACCGCTGTCACAAAACCATGACCCGGTGGATTAGTGAATGTGAAGGTGCAGGAGCCAGAGCATGCCTTACTTCCTGAAATACCGCCATCCCCACTTACCGAAACAGTAGCATCTTGAGAGACGGTAACAACAACTGTCAATTTGGCCGGATTGCCAAATCCTCCCGGTGAATAAGAGGCACTAAGGCTGGTAATAGCCCCATCTTTTACTATAACGCCTGTACCTTGTAGCACAGCCGTAACCCGAGCAAAAACCCGGCTTACTTCCGGCCCCAATTGCAGCAGGATCGCGATGACCACAATGGCCACCAGAACCAGGATAAGCGCATATTCAACTAATCCTTGTCCTTCTTCGCGCTTTAAATAACGCTTAATCATTGAATAATACCTCGCTAAAATAAATACAATAAAGAAAAAAGAATAAATAAAAAGCTTTTATTAAAAGGATACAACAAAATATCACGAATGAAAAGGAAGGCGATCAAATTAACCTTTCTTAGAAGGCTTGACAATTTGCCTAAAGGACAAAAATAATATATTACATAAGTACTATTCTGGGCCATAGCCTAAGAGTACTCTTTCACTTGACACGGGCATGTGGCCGTGATACGATACAAGCCATAAGCCAAATATGGATCGTGGTATCCATAACGGGTCCCTATTTGTGTGTACCAAAGATCACATGAGCGATAAGCAAAAAACAAAGGCCCAACTTCTCAGCGAGTTGGCATCTATGCGCCAACGCATAGCCGAATTAGAAGATTTAACAGACAAATACCAAAACAATGCGTTGGAGCTAAAAACAAAAGTTGAGGGAGAGCAGCATCAGCTCATCGAAAAGCTGCATCGTGTTAGCAATGTCCTCAACAGCTCCCTCAACTATGCTACCGTACTTGATTACACCCTTGAGCAGCTCAGCCAATTCATTCCCCATAACGCGGCTTGTATTATGCTGGCCGAAGGCGATGCCGCCCAAATTTTTCGCTGGCACGGCTATACCTGGTCTGAAGATAAAAACTCCGTCTCCTCCCTTATTTTTAACATTAGCGATATACCATCTCTCCGCTATGTCAAACAATCGTGGCATGCCCATGTTTTGCCGACCGTACAGGAAGGCGAATTGTGGCTACACGATCTGGGTGATGATTGGATCAAATCTCACCTCACTGCGCCCATTGTCATTCGCAATCAGGTTGTCGGCTTTATTAATGTTGACAGCAACAAACCGGGATTCTATTCGCAACTTGATGCTGAACGGCTTCAGTTGTTTATTAGTCAGGCGGCTGTCTCCTTATCGAATGCCCAAATTCACGACCAGGCCCGGCGCGAGAGCGTGCAACGGCTAGCCATCCTAAAAAAAGAACGAAACTTTGTTTCGGCTATTCTTAATACTTCCAGCGCCTTGGTGATGGTGCTCACGCCTCAAGGCCGCATTCTGCGCTTCAATCAGGCTTGCGAACACACCACTGGCTATGCCTTGGATGAAGTGCGCGGCGAATATTTTTGGGATATTTTCTTATCATCGGCCGATAGAAATCGTGTTAAACATGGTTTTGAAACCATGCAGATAAGTGACGGGCCGTATGAATACGAAAGCACCTGGATCACCAAAGATCGCCGCAGCAGGCTAACATCCTGGACCAACTCCCCCCTCCTCGATGAAGAAGGCCACGCCGAATACGTCATCAGCACCGGCATTGATGTTACCGAACGCCGCCAGTTAGAAGATCGGTTATCGGCCATTCATCAACTGGGCCGCGAACTCAATCTTCTTAGAGACGAGACCGCCATCGGTAAAATCGCTCTCGACACCGTATCGTTTCTACTCCAAATAAAAAGCGCCGGTTATGGAGTTATCAACAAATCGACCGGCAAACTTATTTACCATTATTACCCCCAACGGGGTGTTCCGCACGTCATTGACCTCAATCTTCCGGTTGGATCAGATGAACGGGTAGCGTTACTTAAAGACATGCAGTATCATGATATCGGACGGGTTCAAGATACCCAACCCTCTATGGCAATATTAGCCTCGAACCCCTATCCGTCCTGGCTGTCGGCCCCTATGAAGGTTCGTGAGCGGACAGTTGGCGTTATCGATGTTGAATGTCAACCGCCGCATCATTTTAACGCCAACGATCAGCGTCTGCTCCAGACCCTGGCCGACCAAACGGCCGTCGCGCTTGAAAATGCCCGGCTTTATCGAGAAACACAACAGCGGGTTGATGAACTAACCACGCTGACCATGATCAGTCAAGCTATTACTTCGACTTTAAGAATTGAGGAAACGTTGACCATTATCACCGACCACACCATTCGGCTGCTGGGTGCAACAGCCGCTTCCGTGGTGCTTTTAGACCAAACCAAAGGGGATATGTGGTTTAACGCCGTGTCGGGGGGCGTATCTGATTTTTTGCGGGGCCACCGCCTGCCGGCCGGTCAGGGTATTGTCGGTTGGGTTATCCAGACGGGCGAACCGGCTTTGGTGCCGGATGCGGCCAAAGATCCGCGTTTTTTCGGCAAAATCGATCAGCAAACCGGCTTCAAAACCAAATCGATCATTTGCGTTCCTCTGCAAAGCGGCTCAGTAACAACCGGTGCCATCGAAGTTATGAACAAAATTGAAGGGACATTTACTGATGAAGATCTGCGCTTGCTCACTTGGTTGGCAACACCGGCCTCGATAGCTATCGAAAACGCGCGTCTCTTTGAAAGGGAACAGTTGGCCCGCAAACAGGCCGAAATCTTGCGTGAAGCTACCTCAACCCTCACCTCCACACTCGATCTTGATGAGGTCCTGACCGACATACTCGTTCATCTTGAGCACGTTGTCCCGTATGACAACGCCTTTGTTTTCCTTCAAAAAGAAGATGATTGGCTGCAAGTTGTAGCCGAACGTGGGCAGACACCCATGGAGCAAGCCATTGGCCATCGCTACGCGACAGATAACGCTATCTATCAAGAAATTCAGCAAACCGCCCATCCGGTTATTTTAGACGATGCCCAAACCGAGCCGCGCTTCAAAACCTGGAACAATAGTGGTAGCGTACGCAGTTGGATGGGCGTCCCGCTCATCGGGCAAAACAAAGTTATTGGCTGTCTAACCCTAAACAGCCAACAGACCCACGCGTATGAAGAAGTAGAGGCCTATCTGGCCCAAGCATTCGCCAACCAAGCCGCTGTGGCCATCCAAAACGCACAGTTATTCCAACAAGTGCGCACCGGCCACAAACAGCTTCAATCCTTATCGCGGCGGCTGGTCGAAGTGCAAGAGACTGAACGGCGCAACATTGCTCGCGAACTCCACGACGAAGCCGGTCAGGCTCTGACCTCGCTGATGGTTGGGCTACGGCTGCTTGAAGGTGAGAAAGATTGTCCCGAGGCCATTGTCACCCGGGCCACCGAACTGCGGCAGGTGACAAATGATGTCTCAGAAAATCTACATCGTCTGGCGATTAACCTGCGCCCGGCCAGTTTAGATTATCTCGGCCTGGTTCCGGCCTTGCGGCAATATTTGGAAGGATTTAGCCGTCAGTATGACATCAACGTTCAGTTTGAGCCGGTCGGTTTTGATGACCAGCGCATGCCGTCAACCATCGAAACCAACCTGTATCGCATTGTGCAAGAGACGCTGACCAACGTCGCCAGACACGCACAGGCTACGCGCGTTGATGTTCTTCTGGAACGGCGCGATGACCATGTTATCGCCATCGTCGAGGATAATGGAGTCGGTTTCGATCCTGAAGATGCAAAACGGAGAGGTCGCCTGGGCATTTTGGGCATTCGAGAACGCACCGAAATGCTGGACGGCACGTTAACTGTAGAAAGCACTATTGGTACTGGTACAACTATATACGTCGAGGTTCCTTATGACTACTCAAATTCTAATAGCAGATGATCAAGGGTTACTACGGGCCGGCTTACGCGCCTTACTAAGCAAGGAGGCCGATTTGGAAGTTATCGGAGAAGCCGATAACGGAGAGACAGTACTCAAACTAGCCAAAAAGCTAACGCCAGAGGTGGTTCTGCTTGATATTAGCATGCCCGATTTGGACGGTATAGAAGCCACAAAACGGTTGAAGAAGATTTTGCCCGATGCCAAAGTTCTGATCATCACCGTCCACGAAGACGAAAGTTTACTTCAAGAAGCCATCCGCGCCGGAGCCGCCGGCTATATTGTTAAACGCGCGGTTGAGTCGGAGCTAATCGACGCTATTCGAGCGGTTCGGCGAGGCGATATGTACATTCATCCAACGATGACCCGTGCCTTGCTGAAAGATTTTCCATCAGGATCCAGCAGCAACAGCCACTCCGAACCGAAAATGTTAAGCAATAGTGACGATCCACCTGTCGAAACGCTAACTCCTCGCGAAATCGACGTATTGCGGCTTATCGCTAAAGGCTGTACCAATCGGCAAATGGCCGAAGTGTTGAGTATCAGTGTCCGTACCGTAGAAGGCCACCGGGCCAATTTAATGGGCAAATTAAATCTGCAAGGCCGCGTTGAATTAGTCCGCTACGCACGGGATCACAATATCCTTGAGTAAGTCATCGTCTGCCTCAAAAATAGTACCGCTAAAATACCTATATCAACCCCGTAGAAACTACGGGGTTTGATAGCCATACTTCGTCGATCACGTAGAAATCCCCGAATATTTTACGCTTTACATCATTAACGTAACACTTTATACTTAAAATCGTTAATCTTCATAACGCGACCATCAGTTGACGAATACGGACTGCGCACGCGGATAAACACAAACGTTTCGCTGTTTTTTCTATGCAGCCGTAATCAACAACCTATTTCTTCATCACCCTCGCGCTTTAACTTGCCAAAATAGTGCTCCATGAGAGGAGGTCCAGTATGAACAGAGATACTGGTAATGTTCACCAAACCATCGTGTTGTCTGTGACCGAATGGTTATTCACGGTATTTGTCGGCCATCGCAGTGAAGGCATCATCTTCTATGTCCGCTTTTTCATATTATTACCGCTGTTGATTCTGTTATTTTATATGGGCGTTCAAACCGCCCTGGGCGGATAAGGAGAAACATCGATGCGACCGTTAACCATTTTTTTGTGTGGCACCAACCCTACAGCTTTAAAGCACATCGCCCGAACATTGGTTATCAAGGGTGTGAGTGTTCAAACCTCAACCGATTTACTCGACTGCCTGCGCATCTCGCAAGATAAAATTGATTTTATGCTTATTGAACTGGATGGTTTATACGGCCATCTGCTCGCTTTGTTGCCTACGATACGGCGGACAACCCCCAACTTACCGCTGATTGGTCTTTTTACCAGCCCCAAGGTTGACCCCTTGGTAACCGGCCTGGCCTATAGTCTTGAACTTGATGATTACTGGTTTGAAATTCCCCAACCGGAAGAACTGATTGTTCGCTTCCCTCAGGTTGCGCATCGATACTTATATGAAACTAAACCTTCGCGGTTCATTAATACCTTCGATGTTTTGGAAAAGCAATTCAAGGTCGTTTTAAAGGTATAAGTACGCTCTTAACTTTTTCACAAAAAAAGCCCCGCCACGCTCTATCGCGGCAGGGCTTTTTGGTATTTATACATTCGCACTATTACGACTCGCTAAAAAGTACAAAATCCCAGACCCATTGCTCCGGGTCAGCAGAGTAAGAGAGCGGCAGCACCGGCGAGAGAGGTGTACCTGCACTATCAGCCACGTAAATATTCCAGACACCGTCAGAGAAGGTACCCGGCTCAAACTTAACATTGGCGAATTTAATATAATCGCAGTCAAGACAGTTGGTAGCACTCCAATGCCAATCGCTGGGAGCGCTCTCAATGTGAATACCTGAAGAATGATCGCCCACAACTTTAAGCCCACCAATCGGTACGTTTCCGGAAGTAACAATGGCCACGTAGATAGTGATGGCGTGATAGTTGGTCCTTTGAAATTCTCTATTGCCTTGCTCCTTCACGGTAAAGCGAAAGGCCGGAGCGGGTGTATCGGTCGGTACAACCGGGGTATCGGTGGGCACCACTTGAATTGAAACGGGTATTTGATCTTGCCTCTGTGTTTCCGTTTGTGTTTGGGGCTGCACCGCTACCGGCACCGGCGGCTGAGTAGGTACAGGTGTATCGGTCGGTAATACCGTAGGCGTGTCGGTTGGATCAGGGACGTCACTGGGGGTTAATGTTGGTACCAGGGTAGGAATTTCGGTGGGTACTTTGTTGGGGCTTGGCAAATTGGGATTTTCAATCGCGGCCACTTCAACACCGGCCGGCAGCGAATTTTCCGCAGGCGGTTCAGGATTAGGGTTGTTTGGATCGGCGGTGGGGGTAAATGTGGGGCGCAGCGTGGGCTGTATATCAAGGATTGCGCCCACCTGGGCCAGCGTCGATTCCTGGTCACCGCGACCAAATTGGGTATAAGCGGCAAAGATAACCGTTCCAAAAAAGAAGATCAAGCCGACAAACGCAATAGTCACAATCACATCGATGGTAGCCCGAGACAGCCCCAAAAAGCCCTTGCTTTTAACCTTGGGTTTGGGTGCAACCGGCTTCTTGTTCACTTTTTTAGCTTGAGCGCTGGCTTGAACAGGGCGTTTTATCTTTTTAGCAGCCGGTTTCGGTTTCGCCTTG
>JAGRBY010000320.1 GCA_020433835.1 Anaerolineae bacterium
GGGTTTTTGCTTTGTGCCCGCACGTTTTTAGCGAGAATCCATTCGTTGGCCTTAAATGGATGCCCGATAAAAACATTCGGGCATGACGGCTGAGTAGTTACCCTTATAGTATCTTAATTTTCCTATAAGCCGTACACGACCGCAACGGTTTAATCTCCGTTTCCATTTTTCCGCACCTGGGGTAATTCACCCACATACCGCGCCCGAGGCCGGATGATGCGATCAAGCTGGTATTGCTCGATGATGTGTCCGATCCAGCCGATGGTTCGCCCTAAAGCAAACAGAGCAATCGGCGCACCCGACGGCAGGTTGAGCGCACGGGCCAACACCGTCAGCCCAAAGTCAATGTTAGGCTGCTCGCCAATTAGGGCCAATGTCGATTCGACAATGGCTTGAGCTAAGTCAACCGCCGGAGAATGAGAATAGTGGCTGGTCAATAATTCCAGCAAGAATTGGGCACGCGGATCGCCGGCAGGGTAGAGAGGATGACCGAAACCGGGTATCGACTCGCCCCGCTTGAGGCGAGCTGCAACAGCCACCCGCACCGCGTTGGATACCTGCGCCTCATTCAAAAAAGCCTCAACGCGCTCGGTGCTGCGGCCATGCTTAACGCCTTGTAACGCGGCCAACCCGGCGGTGACAGCCTGATAAGGCGTCGCTCCCGCCGAGGCCACACAATGGGCTGTAAATGAGGAAACATTTAACTCGTGGTCAGCGCACAAAATAAGGGCGGCATTTATGAGAGTAGCCGCCTGCGGATCATCAGCCGCCCAGCGCTGCTGCAATTGGGCGGCGATATCCTTCTGCGGCGTAATGCCATCAACAGCCAAAGTCACCAACAAATGAAGAATTCTGGCCCCGGTCTGTGCCACCGCTTCGGCTCGGAGATCATAGGCCGCCAGGTCATCGACACCGGCCAGCGGCAGCAAAATTTGAAATTTTTCAACCGGCGGCAAGTTGCCCACCTGGAGCGCGATGGCCTGAAGCTGCGGTGCAAATGGTTCGCTCGCCGGTTCCATCAGCCCACCGACCGGAGATGCTAAATCACCGGCCCAAATCAGCGCTGCCACGGCCTCAACCGGTTGGCATTTAGCCAATTCAACGGCATCCAAACCCCGATAGTACAGCCGGTTATCAACAATAAGCGTTATCGCCGACTCCATCAAGGGTGTTCCCCAATGAAGGACGTCCTCGACCGCCTTAATCGGATCACGCCGCTGCTCCTTGCGTGCCTTCAGCTTATCGATATCCTCACGGCGATAGCGATGCGTACGCTTCGACTCATCGGCTACTTCCGAACGAATAAGACCCCGACTGACGTATGAATATAAGGTTGAGACCGTAATATCCAGTTCCGTGGCCGCCTCTTGAGCGGTGAGATAGCTGCTGTTCATCCTAAACCTCTACTTTCAGTGCAGTTGCAAAAAGCTATAGCCTATACAAACGACACTACCAACAAAAATCTACATTCTCTTATCATACAACATATTGATTATGAAATCAATATTGACAACACAAACGTGTTTCGCTATATTGTTGATCATATCAATATTGATAATTAAATCAATGTAAAAAAGGATGATGACATATGAGTATAGCAAATGGTTCAATCAAAGCAGGTCTGGAAGGCGTCGTTGCCGCTGAAACGCGACTTAGTCGGGTTGATGGTCAAGCCGGAAAACTTACAATTGCCGGATTTCCCGTTCAAGAATTAGCAACCAAAGCCACGTTTGAAGAAACTGTCTATCTGTTATGGCACGATACCCTGCCTGATAGCAATACACTGGCTAATTTCCGCCAAGCCTTGGCCGAGCGGCGCACGCTGCCGGAAGCGACTGTCGATCTATTGAGGGCCGCGGCCAAATTAGATGTATCAACTATGGATGCCCTGCGGATGGCAGCAGGCTCGCTGAGCCTGGGTGCTCCGGATAAAAACCCCAGTGGGGATCCGGAACGTGATGCGCTTATCTTGGTTGCTGCCTTTCCAACGATTGTCGCCGCTTATTGGCGATTGCGCCAAGGGCAAGATCCCGTTTCGCCGCGCGACGATTTAGGCCACACAGCGAATTATCTCTACATGCTCTTTAATGAGGTACCAAGCACCGAACGCACGCGCGGCCTGGAAACGTATCTGAACACGGTGGTCGACCACGGTTTTAACGCCTCCACCTTCACCGGGCGAGTCATTATCGCCACCCAGTCGGATATGATTTCGGCCATTGTGGGCGCACTGGGTGCGCTAAAAGGACCGCTGCACGGCGGAGCACCGGGGCCGGCGTTGGATATGGTTTTTGAAATTGGGGCGGTCGATAAAGCGGAGGCTTATATCCGGCAAAAAATCGAGCGAGGCGAACGGCTGATGGGCTTTGGGCACCGTGTCTATAAAGTTCGCGATCCACGGGCCGATGTTTTGGCTACGGCGGCAAAACGGTTCTACGAAACCGACGGGAACATGGAACTCTATAATCTGGTGACCGGTATCGAAGAAATTGCCGTCAGACTTTTGGCAGCATACAAACCGGGGCGCAATTTAGACACGAATGTAGAGTTTTATACAGCCCTCTTGCTGCACGGGTTAGGCTTAACAACGGCACTCTTTACGCCCACCTTTGCCGTCGGTCGAGTCGGTGGCTGGACAGCCCACGCTTTCGAACAGCAGCGCGAGGGGCGGCTCATCCGGCCTCAATCCCTCTACGTCGGGGCAGAAGATCGACGCTGGCCCGAACCTGCGCCCATTCTTTAGAAACAACAAGCCACGAATTACCCCTCGCTTATCAGCTTAGGTAATTCGTGGCGATGTTTATGGTGCCCAGACAGGTTGGGTATCTTCGGCCGGGTGGCGGGTTACGTTGATAACGTTGCTGCCGTCAAGGTTCATTACATAAATATCTGAATTGCCGGTGCGATTGCTGGTAAAGGCCAGTTGTGTCCCATCCGGCGACCAGGTCGGTTGGCGATCATCGGCGGGATGGTTGGTTAGCCGAACGCCATTGCTGCCGTCGATATCAATTATGTAAATCTCCCAGTTGCCCTCGCCGTTTGAGGCAAACGCCAAGCGCTGGCCATCGGGTGACCAGGCCGGCTCGATTTCGTCGGCGGATGAACTGAGCACGCGCCGTAAGTTATCGCCGGTAGCGTTCAAGGTAAAGATATCGACATTATTATCAAAAGCCACTTGCAGGCCATCAGGCGACCAAGCCGAACGATACCCAACGCCGGGCGTCAGCCGCATACTTTGCCCTGTCTCAATCTCGAACAGCGAAATGTAATTATCGACAGCGGCAAGCGCTAAATGCTCGCCATCGGGCGACCAGGCCGGATCGCCCGCCTGGGTAGTTAAACCTGTTATGGGGCCACCGCTGGCGGAAACGGTGCGAATCGAGCTGTTAATAATTTCAGGGCTTTCGGTGATGTTGGTCACCGCAAAAGCCAATTGTTGTCCATCGGGCGACCAGGTGGGCGATGTCTCATGCCAATCGTTGGTTTTGGTCAGGTTAAGCAGTTCACCGCCATCGAGATTGGTCACAAAAATATCGTTGCTACCGGCTCGATTGGAGACAAACGCAATGCGCTGAGACCGTGGGGTCGCGCTGGGTAATATGGCCGTAGGTGTGGCTGGTGTGCGCGTAGGTGCGATAGCAGCCGCCGTCGGAGAGAACGTGGGCGTTGGGGTCGACGGGATGGGTGTGGCTGTTGGAGAAAGCGTTGGTGTCTCGGTGGGGCGAGCCAATTCTATTTGAAGTTGCGTTTGGCTGGTAGCCGTAGCCGCCAGAGAAACCAACGTGGCGGCTAAATCCGGCCCGGTATTATCGATCGCTCCGGCCTGGGCCTGAGCGGTTGCTGACGCAACCAAAGCGATAAGCAAAGCCTCCGTATCCGAGGTATTATCGCCACGGCCTTGCCCCACAATGAAAGCGGTTACACTGGAAGCCATAACCAGAGCCAATCCAGCCAAAACAAACCACCACCACATCGGGCGCTGGCGTTCTATCGGTGCTGTTGGCGGCAAAGCGACAGGCACCGGTTCGGTCATACGCATTTGGGAGGTAAGTTGCGCCGTATCATCCTTAGGCCGCCGACTCGACACACCGTTGCCGGCCAAAATTGCCTTCAGATCGCGCATCCAATCCACCACCGCCTCAGGCCGATCTTGCTGACGCAGATGCATAGCCTGTTCGATGGCGTCAGAAACCTGCCGACTCAACCTTCGATTGACGGCGCGAGCGGGTCTAAAAACCTCAGCATTCGACAAAAGACTGATGCTATCGGGCGGATATTCGCCGGTTAGGACAGCATAAAGAGTCGCCCCCAAACTATAAACATCGGATCGGGGTGTTGTGCCGACACCGCCATACTGCTCGGGTGGCGAGAAGCCGGGTGTAGCGGCTTGGGCGCCGGTATAGGTGCGCCCATCGGCGGTAATGACCTTGGCAATACCAAAGTCAACCAGCACCGCTCGACCATCGGGTGTAATTTTGATATTCTGTGGCTTAATATCACGATGGAGGATCGGCGGGTCCTGGCGATGAAGATAGCTGACCGCATCGCAGACCTGCAAAATATACCCCAGGGTTATACGCTCGTCGAGCGGTCCACCATTGGCCTCGACGAGGTCCCATAAGTCGCGTCCCTCGATGAAATCCATAACCAGATACTGCTGCTGGTTAAATGTAAAATGATCGCTAACACGTGGCAAATTCGAATGTTGCAATCGCGCTAAAATAAGGGCTTCTTGTTCAAACTGCTGAATAGCTTGAGGCGTCTGTAAAAAATTCTCCTTAATGGCAACAGCAACCTGAAGCTTGGTATCGAAAGCCTTGTAAATTGTCCCCATCCCTCCCTGAGAAAGCAGTTTGTCCAGGCGGTATCGCCCCTCTAAAAAGGTGCCTTCAGGTAGGGTCAAAAGTTAATTCTCCATGATAGTTAAACGTTGGCAAAGCGGATAATCTTGTGCAAGTCTGTATAATTTTACACGCAACCGCTAAAATTTATAGTAGGCTTTTTGTCCCTACGTATTACAACGAAAAAAGCTCACCTTGAGTTATTCAAGATGAGCTTTAAGGTTATTTAAGAAAGAAGTTATTGAACCGATGTGTCTCGATCGACTTACATTTTTCTATAGTAAGGATCTTCATCCACAAAATACTGTTTCCACAGATTAGGGAAGATAGGCTTAATCAACGTACTGGCGTACCAGACCGAAGCAACGATTAAAACGTTGATGCTGAGTATGACAAAGGCGATATTGATAATATATTCCATGGCTTAACCTTATTCTCTACCTCTATTAGCGAATTACGCTGTCATTGTATCAGGCCAACGTCAAATGAACGTCAAACGCCCGTTTATAGCACTAGGACTTTCCTACTACTGAAAGCAAACTGAAAGCAAAATCCTGATAACCATGTTATACTATAACAATAAATATCACTCTTTGGTCAAACTATTGGTTACAATTTTTCGGCCTTAACGTTCAAATAAAGATATCATATCTAAAACTTCTTAATCCCAATCCTCATTGCAGAGGTCGGATCTTGGTTAACTTATCAATCCAGTTACTTGGGCCGTTACATGTCTCCCAAAACGGGACCCCGGTCTCCAGTCTGGCAACAACTAAAATGCAGGCGCTGTTGGCCTATTTAGCCGCTGAAGCGCATCAAACCCATTCGCGTTCGCTGTTGGCTAATTTGTTGTGGCCTGACCAACCCGAACGAACCGCGCTGCACAATTTACGTCAAGCCCTAAACTCCTTGCGCCAGGCCATTGATGATCGGCATGCGGAGCCGTCTTTTCTGTTGATAACGCGACAGACCTTACAGTTCAATCGAGACAGCCACTGTTGGCTCGATTGTCTGGAGTTTACAAAGCTGCTTCGAGCAGTTAACTCGCCAGACCTCCCCCCTGACGAAATGGTAGAGGCCATGCAGCAGGCAATCACCTTGTATCAGGGCGACTTTTTGAGTGGTCTGTCCGTACCGGACAGCGATGTTTTTGAAAGTTGGTTAATCACCAATCGAGAATATTACCAGCGTGAAGCAGCGAATATTCTGGAAAGATTATCGACGTATTTCGAAACGTTAGATGAGCATGAAGCGGCCATTTCCTATACGCGCCGCTTAATAGAGGTAACGCCCTGGCATGAGTCTGCCCATCAACGGCTGATGCGCTGTTTGGCCATCACGGGCCGACGCAACGCGGCTTTGGCCCATTATGAAACCTGTCGCCGTATCTTGGTTGAAGAGTTAGCCGTTGAGCCGATGCCGGAGACAACCGCGCTATTTGAAGCCATCCGCAGCGATCAGTGGCCGACCCCAAATCATCAGAAGTCCGCTGTCGCCATCCGGTTAGAGCCGACCACGCCGGTTACCCATCATTTACCGGCTCAGTTGACCTCTTTTGTGGGCCGCGAAGCCGAGCTTTCCCAACTGGCCGATTATTTAATCGACCCTGCCTGCCGACTGTTCACCTTGGTTGGGCCGGGCGGTATAGGCAAAACCCGACTCGCGCTGCAAGCCGCCGAACAGCACCGCCGTGGCTTTGCCGATGGCGTTCACTTTGTACCGCTGGTCAACATCAGCACCACCGAGTTATTACCCACCGCAATTGGCTCGGTTTTGCAGCTTTCGTTTAACGACCAAAGCGATGCCCACACCCAACTGCTTGACTATGTGCAATCGCGGCAGATGTTACTTATTCTCGACAACTTTGAGCACCTCATTCGAGATCTCCATCTCATCATCGATCTGCTGCGAACCGCGCCTTCTCTAAAATTGCTGATCACTTCACGAGAACGGCTTAACCTTCAGGCCGAATGGATCTTTGAGGTAAAGGGTTTATCCTACCCGCCTGTCGACCGTATCAATTCACACACCATGCCCTACCAGGGTATACCTCAAGGCTTAAACGCATTTGGGGCGATGCAGCTCTTTATGCAGCGAGCCAAACAGGTCAACCCCCATTTTGAATTGACAGCGGATGATCTGCCTCATCTGGTACAGCTTTGCCATATGACGGCGGGAATGCCGCTGGCGCTGGAACTTGCCGCCGCGCAAGTGCGTCAATATACGCTTATTGAGCTTATCCACGCCCTACAAAATAAAGGCGATCACCTTAGCACCCAACAGTTGGATGTCCCCCAACGTCACCGCAACCTCAGCGCCTTATTTAACTCCGCCTGGAATAAACTTGAGGAATCAGAGCGGGTGTTGTTCAGCCAATTGTCTGTATTCCCCGGAAGTTTTGATACACAAGCCGCTCACGCGATTACCGAGGGCAGTGCCTTGGAGTTGACCACCTTAGTAGACAAATCGATGCTGCGGCAAACGGTACCTGGCCGGTACGACATCCATCCCTTGCTGCGACAATTTGGCCTGGCTCGGCTTCGTCAAAAAAATACGCCCTACAAGCGCATCAAAGATAAACACTGCGCTTATTATGCCGACTTTCTACAGCAGCATGAAGATGAACTCACCTGGGGTGGCCCGCGCCAGATTATAACCGCAGTCGAGCAAGAGATTGAAAATATTCGCTCCGGCTGGCAATGGGCGATTGACAACAAAAAGTTTACGGAAATCAAACAGACCCATAAGGGCCTATTTCATCTTTATAAATTGCAGAACTGGCTTCATGAGGGCGCTCACGTCTTTCTGCACGCGGTAGAAACACTCATTGGCCCCAAAAACACGTGGCCCGTAGCACCGGAAAACATTGATCCCCAATACCGACACGCTGTTGTTAAGGAACAAGAGCCGATTGCAGTCGACCAGCTTGGCCTCAAAATTGAACTTCTCCTAAGTCTGGTCTACTTTTCCGACCTCATTGCCGATTACGCTACCGCCTTAGCCGCTGCGCAAGCCGCGGCCAAACTTGCCATCCGCGCCCAAAACGCGAACCAGGAAATAAGAAGCTATTTGGTGTGGGGCAACGCCCTGTGGCATCGCGGCCGCCACAAGCTTGCCCATTTCTTGTTTGTCCAAGCTCTAACGCTGGCTCGTGAAAATGGCAATACCTATTACGAAGCCGAAAGCTTGCAAAACTTGGGCAATATCTACCGCCAACGCGGGCGACACATGATCGCCCGCGATCATTACCAAAAAGCGCTAACCCTTTACCGCAGCGAAGGCAGCCAACAAAACGAAGCACAGTGTTTAAGCTGGTTAGGCTACATCACCAGCAGCCGCGGCGATTACGCCACGGCCCAAAACTATCTCAAACGCGCGATAAAGGTATACCAGCGCGGCG
>JAGRBY010000321.1 GCA_020433835.1 Anaerolineae bacterium
CTGGGCCGCTCCGGTGATCATATTTTTGATATAGTCGGCGTGGCCCGGGCAGTCGACGTGTGCATAGTGGCGGCTGTCGGTTTGGTATTCTACGTGGGCAATGGCTATCGTAATCCCCCGTGCTTTTTCTTCCGGGGCATTGTCAATCTGCTCGAAGGCCCGAAAATCGGCATAGCCTTTCAAGCTCAATGTTTTCGTTATTGCTGCGGTTAGCGTTGTTTTACCGTGGTCCACGTGTCCAATCGTCCCGATGTTCACGTGCGGTTTATTTCGCTTAAATGTCTCTTTCGCCATGGTGTAATCTCCTTACAAATCAGCACAAGACGTGTAAGATATCTAAATTCATTAACAGTCGTTAATCACCCTTAATACGGTTAAGGCAAAACCACCTAAGTATAAGGATGAGAAGAATTTACGCAAATTCTTCTCTCAAATTTCCAAAAAGATCTTACGAATTACTTCCCGAAAGAATTTTTTCTTTTAGGTTATCGGACACAGGTTCGTAGTGATCAAATTCCATAGTAAAGGTAGCCCGACCTTGGGTGGTTGAGCGAAGGGATGTTGCATACCCAAACATTTCAGACAGCGGCACCATAGCTTTAATAGCCGTTACACCACCCGTCCGAGGTTCCATGCCCTCAATTTGACCACGCCGTGAAGAAAGGTCACCCATAACATCGCCCATAAAGTCGTCCGGGCTAGTCACTTCCACCCTCATTACGGGTTCTAGCAAAACCGGCCGACCTTTTTGCATCGCTTCCTTAAAACCCATCGAACCGGCAATTTTGAACGCCATCTCGGATGAGTCAACCTCGTGATACGAGCCGTCAACCAAAGTTACTTTAATATCCACAACGGGATAACCCGCTACTACACCTGTAGACAGAGCCTCTTTCACGCCTGCTTCAACAGCCGGAATGTATTCTTTAGGAATAGAACCGCCAAAGATCTTGCTTTCAAATTCAAAACCTTTGCCTTTTTCTAGAGGCTCTACTTCTAAATGAACATCTCCAAACTGGCCACGGCCACCTGACTGGCGCACAAACCGCCCTTGAGCTTTTGCAGGTTGTGAAATGGTCTCACGATAGGCAACCTGCGGTCGACCAACATTAGCCTCAACCTTAAATTCGCGCTTCATGCGGTCTACCAAAACTTCGAGGTGAAGTTCGCCCATCCCTGAAACTTGGGTTTGGCCTGTATTTTCATCCGTCTTCACTTGGAAAGTGGGATCTTCTTCAGCCAACTTTTGCAGAGCGATCGACAATTTATCTTCATCTGCTTTTGTTTTCGGCTCGATTGCCAAGCTAATAACCGGCTCAGGAAACTTAATGTTTTCCATAATGACCGGCCGTTTGGCATCCGACAAAGTTTCGCCAGTAAATGTCTGCTTCAACCCAACAACGGCAGCGATATCACCAGCGAATACAGCCTTAATTTCTTCTCGGCTGTTTGCGTGCATCTGAAGCAGTCGCCCAATACGTTCCTTTTTACCTTTGGACGTATTCTGTACAGAGGCACCCGCTTCCAAAACGCCAGAATAAACTCGAATATAAGTCAATCGTCCTACAAACGGATCGGTTACAATTTTGAAAGCAAGCGCCACAAACGGATCAGACTCATCGGCAAATACCGTTACTTCTTCGTCCTTATCCGGATTAATCCCAATTTTTGGAGGAACATCTTTAGGAGAAGGCAAGTAATGAACGACAGCATCGAGCAATCGCTGCACACCTTTATTTTTCAAAGCCGACCCACATAACACCGGAACAATATTCCCGGCAAGGGTCGCCATACGCAGCGCGTGTATCAATTCATCAGGAGTAATTTCCTCTCCCTCTAAAAACTTCTCAATAAGTCGATCATCAGACTCAGCAACTTTTTCGACCATTTGCTCATGCAGCAATTGAGCTTCTTCGAGCAGTTCCTCTGGGATCGGCTTGGCCTCCGATTTGGTACCAAGATCATCAAGATAGAAGACAGCTTCCATCCTTATGAGATCGATCACGCCTCTGAAGTCGCTTTCAGCCCCAATTGGCATTTGAATAGGTACCGGGTTAGCTTTGAGTCGATCAACAATCATATCAACACAACGGTTAAAATCAGCCCCGGTCCTGTCCATTTTGTTAACAAAGCAAATTCTCGGAACATTAAAAAGATCAGCCTGTCGCCAAACGGTTTCAGACTGCGGTTCAACGCCGGCAACGGCATCAAAAACAACGACCCCGCCGTCTAATACGCGCAATGATCGTTGAACTTCAGCGGTGAAGTCAATGTGGCCTGGTGTATCGATAATATTAATTTGATGGTTGTCCCAGGTACAGGTTGTCGCAGCCGAAGTAATCGTAATACCTCGCTCTTGCTCTTGCTCCATCCAGTCCATGGTAGCCGCGCCGTCGTGCACTTCACCAATTCGGTGTATCTTCTGCGTGTAAAACAGAATGCGCTCGGTGACGGTCGTTTTACCGGCATCAATATGAGCAATAATTCCTATGTTCCTGGTACGCTCTAGAGGGTAATTGCGCTTCATTTTTACTCTCGCTAAAACTCTTACTACAACAATACATTAAAAGACCAAAACTCTATAGTAGATAAACAAAGAGAACAGGTAGTCATAAGAGTTTTGGACCTTGGCAACTTCGCTATACCGCTGAACAACCGCACTCTACCAAAACATACGGTTTTATCTCACCTACCTTACCAGCGATAGTGGGCAAAGGCTCGGTTCGCCTCAGCCATGCGGTGAGTATCTTCCTTCTTCTTAACGGTAGCCCCCTGATTATTAGAAGCATCCAAAAATTCAGCCGCCAACTTTTCAGCCATCGACCGACCAGCCCGAGAACGAGCACTATTGACCAGCCACCGAATGGCCAAACTTCGCCGCCTTTCAGGACGAACTTCCATAGGGATTTGATAAGTAGCTCCACCAACGCGACGAGGTCGAACCTCAATCATAGGTGTGGCATTTTTCATTGCTTGCTCAAACACCTCGATCCCAGGCTTTTTCGTCCGATCAGCAGCGATATCCAGGGCATCATAAAAAATTGAAAATGCAACAGTTTTCTTACCATTCTTCATTAAATTATTAACAAAGCTGGTAACCATTACACTGTTATATCTCGCATCCGGCTCAATATGCCGCTTTGGAGCTCTATTTCTTCTAGCCATATATCACACTATCCTAGATGAACTTTTGTTACAGCCAATACACACCGACACCAAAACTACCAAATTTTAGCCCTTAGGCCGCTTCGTTCCGTATTTAGAACGACCTCGACGCTTCTTATCCACACCCGTGGAGTCTAACGCGCCGCGCACAATGTGGTAGCGAACCCCCGGCAAGTCTTTAACCCGACCACCGCGAACCAGCACAACGGAGTGTTCCTGCAAATTGTGCCCCTCACCCGGAATATAAGCCGAAACTTCTATCCCGTTGGTCAAGCGCACCCGAGCCACCTTCCGCAGCGCTGAGTTTGGCTTCTTAGGAGTCATGGTTCGAACCTGTGTACAAACCCCCCGCTTCTGAGGAGAGCCATCGCTTGGCTGCATCCGACCCTTAAGCGCATTATACGTAAAGCGCAGCGCCGGTGCTTTAGTTCTTGACTTTCTACTTTTTCGCCCTTTTCGTACAAGTTGGTTAATTGTCGGCAAGGATATTCTCCTATTTCTAAAGCACTAAACTTTTCAAACTCTTTAGGCACTAGACAAGGCCACCGAATAGGCAAACAATTCGGTGGCCTTGTGTTTATCCAAATGTATTCAGTGGGCCGGGAGGCTACTCTACAGGCGCTTTTCCCGTACAATTTGTTACCCACACACGAAAGAACAGTATATCACAAAGCTATGGGCTTGTCAAACCCTAACCCTAACTTTTCTCCAATTAAAATACTACCTACCGCGCCCCACCGGGTATACCCAAGCCCAAACCCAGTTTGGGCAGGCGCTCGCGCTGTTCTTCTTTGCCAAAGGACATCTTTTCATCGCTTTCAGAAATAACTTCTACTGAAAGACCCAATGACTGGAGTTCTTTGACCAACACGCGGAAGCTTTCCGGAAGACCCGGGTCTTGGATAGGTTCACCTTTAACGATAGCTTCATAGGTTTTAACCCGGCCAACCACATCATCACTTTTAACAGTAAGCATTTCTTGAAGCGTGTGAGCCGCACCGTAAGCTTCCAAAGCCCACACTTCCATCTCTCCAAAGCGCTGGCCACCAAACTGCGCTTTACCACCAAGCGGTTGTTGGGTCACCAAACTGTACGGGCCAGTTGAGCGGGCGTGAACCTTATCTTCAACCAGGTGAGCCAGTTTAAGCATATTGATAATACCGACCGTGACCGGTTGGTCGAAAGGTTCACCGGTTTTACCATCATACAACATAAATTTACCAGTGGTTGGCATCGGCAACCGCAGTTCACGGGAAACTGTCAGCGCACGCATATCAACATCCGCATCACTCAACTCATCAATGTCCAAATCGACCAGCGTTTCCGAAGTCCGGTTATCAACGCGATAATCGATTTTTTCCTGCATTGCTCGCATCCATTCCCGTAGACAAGCCAAACGCACAGCCTGACGTGCTTTAAGACCGATAGCTCGCGGACGCCGCTGACCTTCAAAGGCTAATAAGAATTCCGGATCGTAACCTTTTTCACGCAACCACTCAGCCATAACAGTTCGACGGGCATAGATAGGATCGATGGACAGTCGCTCTTCATCAAAATTAGCACCAACTTCATTTAGCCAATCGATGAGATAAAGCGTACGTGCTTCATTTTCATCTTCAAGTTCATCTTCTTCAAATTCTTGCTCACTCACCCAGTTCCAGGCTCGGGTTGATATGCGTTCCCAGGCATAATCCATAAGCCAAGCCCGAGCCAATTCAGCCGCAATTTCGTCTTCTTCGGCACCGTCGAACACAGAGGTAACCGCCCGGAAACCAAGTCGACTAGCCGCCCAGCCCAAGTGTGTCTCAAGAATTTGGCCGATGTTCATACGAGCAGGCACCCCTAAAGGATTGAGGATGATTTTTACGGGAGTACCATCTTCAAGATACGGCATATCTTCTACGGGGACCACTTTTGAGATAACCCCTTTGTTGCCGTGCCGCCCCGCCATCTTATCACCTTCTGTGATTTTGCGGCGTTGCGCAATCATCACCCGCACCATTCGATCTACCCCGGTTGGCAAATCGCGATGTTCTTCTCGGGAGAACTCTTTGACATCGACGACAATACCCTTTTCACCCGGCGGCAGGCGCAGACTTGAGTCTTTCACTTCACGGGCTTTTTCGCCAAAGATAGCACGCAAAAGCTTTTCTTCAGGAGTAAGTTCCGTTTCACCTTTAGGTGTAATTTTTCCGACCAAGATATCGCCTGGGCCGACTTCAGCCCCAACGCGAATAACACCGGTTTCATCAAGATCTTTCAGTGCGTCTTCACCAACGTTAGGAATATCGCGGGTAATTTCTTCCGGCCCAAGTTTGGTGTCACGCGCTTCAATCTCGTGCTTTTCAATATGAATAGAGGTGAACTTGTCTTCCCGAACCATCTCCTCGCTCACCAGAATAGCATCCTCGTAGTTGCCCCCTTCCCAACTTAGGAAAGCGCACAACACATTTTGCCCCAGCGCCAACTCACCTCCATCTGTCGAACTTGAGTCGGCCAGAACCTGTCCTTCTTCAACAATATCGCCCTTAAAGACTACTGGGCGCTGATCGATACAGGTTGATTGATTGGAACGATTGAATTTACGCAAGGTGTATTCAACATCCTCACCATCTTCATCGCGCAGGGTAACCGACTTCCCGGTAACCCGCACAATCTCGCCAGGGCGATCGGCCACAAGCACCTGACCGGAGTCGACAGCCGCCTGTGGTTCCATACCGGTGCCCACTACCGGGGCTTCCGGTCGAACCAGAGGAACCGCTTGCCGCTGCATGTTAGAGCCCATCAAAGCTCGGTTAGCGTCATCATGCTCCAAGAATGGAATAAGCGCAGCGCTAATACCGACAATCTGCTTGGGCGAAACGTCCATGTAATCGATCTTTTCGGGCATTTCAAGGGCAAACGTCTGGTTATACCGCACACTGATGCGATCATCAACAAACTGCCAATTATCGTCCAATTCGGCGTTTGCCTGGGCGATAATGTAGTCATCTTCATCATCAGCCGAAAGATAGATAATGTCATCCGTTACTTTGGCTTTAACCGCGATGGCATCTTCTAAGTTGAGATCCGCGATTTTAGCCGCCATCGCCTCATCGAGAAGGGTGCCTTTAGCCAATACAACCTCACCTGTCGATGGATCTTTCACATCGGCTCTGAGCGTTGAGTTTACTAAATGATCAACATCACTTGGATCGACCTTACTGACAACCTTTCGGTAAGGGGTTTCGATAAAGCCATACTCATTCACCCGGCTGAACGCGGCCAATCGGCCAATAAGACCAATGTTCGGACCTTCAGGTGTTTCAATGGGGCAGATACGGCCATAGTGGCTGTGGTGAACGTCACGAACATCGAAGCCGGCCCGTTCACGGCGCAGACCGCCGGGACCGAGAGCACTTAATGTTCGCTTATGCGTTAACTCAGCCAACGGGTTGGTTTGATCCATAAACTGCGAAAGCTGGCTGCCACCAAAGAACTCACGGGTTGCGGCCACAACCGGTCGAATATTAATCAACGACATAGGCGACAGTTGCTCAGGATCACGGATCGACATCCGCTCTCGCACGACCCGCTCCATGCGCAGTAAACCAACGCGCAGTTGATTTTGCAGCAGTTCACCCACAGTTTTCACCCGACGATTGCCAAGGTGGTCAATATCATCCGGTCTAATACGCCCATCGTTGATATCGATCATACGGGCGATCACCTTAATCAAATCGGTTGTCGTCAGCGTTCGATCTTCGATAGGAATATCAAGACCTAAACGTCGATTCATCTTATAACGACCAACCTTGCTCAGATCATACCGTCGCGATGAAAAGAGAAGCGATTGCAGGAAAGTAACAGCGTTATCGATGGTGGGCGGGTCACCCGGTCGCAACTTTTTATAAAATTCAAGCAGTGCTTCATTTACGTTTTTGGTTGGGTCTTTGTCGATGCTGGCCGGAATAAATTGGTGTTCCGGATCATTATCAACTTCTTCAAACATGCTGAGCAAATGCTCATCCGTACCTAAGCCCAACTCAACACAGATGCTGGGGTCTTTCATTGCTGTCTTGAGCGTTTCTTCATCAAGATCAGCAATTTGAATGGCTCGCAGCAAAATCGACACAGGCAGCTTGCGCTTGCGATCAACCTTTACTGAAATCAAGTCGCGCTTTGAGGTTTCGAACTCAAGCCAAGCTCCCCGGTTAGGAATGAGTTTTGCAAAAGCCAACTCGCGCCCTGTCGCCCTATCTTCCTCAACGGTAAAATAAACACCCGGCGAGCGAATAAGCTGGGAAACAACAACCCGCTCCGCACCGTTGATGACAAATGTCCCGTTTTGGGTCATCAGCGGGAAATCGCCCATAAACACTTCCTGCTCTTGAATTTCGCCTGTTTCCTTATTAACTAACCGAACTTTAACCCAGAGTGGCGTAGCAAATGTAATATCACGCTCTCGGCATTCTTTTTCGTCATATTTAGGTTCGTCAAAACGATAATCCAAAAAATGCAGTTCAAGGTTTTTGTTAAAACTAATAATAGGCGAAATTTCTTGCAGCAGCTCAAAGAGTCCTTCATCGCGAAACGATTGAAAAGACTGCAATTGAACTTCAATGAGTTTGGGCAAACTCAAAATATCAGGGATACGAGCATAGGCTTTGCGCGCAGACTTATTTTGAGACATCAAAACTTAATCTCCTTAATAAAATCACTGATTAATACAGCTCTACAGAACCGTGCCCTCTCTGAAGGCATTCAGAGTAAGGCTACTTTTACCACCGTTATCCATGCAGCGTTTGAGGAGTACAAAATAGAGTTTCTTCCGAATAATTAAATTGTCAGTTAGAGGAAAATGTAACGCACAGTAGAAAACACGCCGGCACCCATTGCCTGGCTTGTACAATTACATTTTATACATCTATGGAGAAAAGCCAACCTCTTGGTTTATAAAGTTAAAAGTTTTGTTTATGGTTACACACCATTGCTGCAAAAGAGGTTAGAAAATTTTTTATGAGGACCATCACCTCAGAACGGGGGTTAAATTTCATCTTTTTATGGTCTATACTGCAAATAA